>NZ_DAIQNN010000126.1:0-6387 GCF_036788415.1 Rubrimonas sp.
CCGCCCATGCCTTATCGTCTGCTGAAACTGGCTGAGGTTCATGCGTAATCAGGTTCGGGATTGAAAATGTCCTTGCGCATTTTCCGGCTCGGTGCGGAAGCCTGCTTCTGGCAGGTGAAATCGCACGTCACTCTGCCAAACGGCATCGAAACGGCGTAGTTGCAGAACTCTGACTGACCGGGATTCACATTGTGAATCCATGCGGTTACATGGCCCGCATGAGCAAGCCCTCGCCCGCCCGCTACCGCACGACGAACTGGTCCGCCTACAACGTCGCGCTGCGCAAGCGGGGATCTCTGCTGATCTGGCTGGACCGGGAGATGACGTGGCTCGCGCCGCGTGAGGGCGGCCCCGGCCGCACGCCGGTGTTCTCCGAATGAGGAGGATCGGAAAACAGGCCGCGGGCTGTCTTCCCGACGAATGCCATCCAGTGCTGTCTATCGATCAAGGTGCTGTTCAAGCTGCCCCCACGGCAGACCGCTGGAACGCTGGCCAGCCTGCTTCGGATGGCGGAACTGGACTGGCCCGAGCCCAACTACACAACCCTCTGCCGCAGGCAGAAGACGTTGAACGTCCAGAACCCGTATCGCCGCGCCGCGGGCCCTTTGGACCTTCTGGTCGACAGCACTGGCGCCAAGTTCCTCGGCGACGGGGTCATGTTTCGATACGTGGCGTGGTAGCGCCGGGGCTCGGAGAGGTTCGGTCTCAGCTCAGGTGGCCACGTAAGGCAGTCTGACGTTGGTAGATTGGTGACGCGGGCGAGCGTCTCAAGGCTCGTGTAGCGCCGGGCGACCGCCTATCCGTCGTTGGTCTCGAGCATCAGCGCGCCGACGAGGCGGACGATGGCGTCGTCGTTGGGGAAGATCCCGATGATGTCGCCGCGGCTCTTGATCTCGCGGTTCTCCCGCTCAAGGGGGGTTGTCGACGCGATCTGGCGCCAGAGCTCGCGGGGAAAATCCATGTAGGCGAGCACGTCGTCGCGCGAGGCGTCCATGAGCGCGGCGAGCTTGGGCTGTTTTTCCCGCAGCGCGTCGGCGACCACGCCCCACTGGGCCTCGGCGTCGACCTTGGTCCGCTTTGGCGAAGATGGTCTTCAAGCAGCGCCGCCATGGCGGCGCGCTGCTTCGCCGGGGGGTGGGCCAGGCCGATATCCGTCGGCTGCTGATCGTCGGGGCCAGGAGCCTGATGCGACGGGTGGTCCGCACGGGCGGCAGCGCGAACGGCCGGCTGGCCGCCCTCGCGCCGAAGACGGTTCTTGGGCGCGGGGCATGTGTTTGCGATATTCTTGGTGATGGGAGATCGCTTGCTGCGCCGCGGCGAGGGCTGTGGTATTGGCGCGTGGTTGAAGGGTTGGGGATGGGGTGATGGCGCGATCGATTTCCCGCCGCTGGGCTCTTTCGGCTGGCGCGCTGGCGGCGCTTGGCGGGGCGTCGCCGGCCCTGGGGCGGGCGGCGCCGGCGTGTGACGCGCATCTGGCGCGGCTTGGCGGGCGGCTGCGCGCCGCTCTGGGCTCGGAGGGGGCGGCGGCGCTTGTGCGGGAGTGCGCGCCCCGTCTCGCGGCGCTGGACCGCGAGGGGCCGGCCGCCCTGGGCGCTGCGATCGCCGCGGAGCATCGGGCCGGCCGGCTTGTCGGGCTCGAGGGCGTAGGGCTGTCGCGGCTGGAGGCTGCGGTCTGCCTCGCTGCGGCGGACGCGCCCGCCCGGGGCCCGGATGCGCGGGGCGCGGATGCGTGGGGAGGCGCTGCGTGACGACCGGACAGCCGCGCGATGCGCGCACCGAGGCGGTTGGCGCGTCGCTGTCTACGCAGGTCTGCGTCGTCGGCGGCGGAGCCGCCGGCATCGCCGCGACGCTTCGGCTCGCCGAGCGCGGCCTGACGGTGCTGCTGGTCGAGGCCGGCGCGACCGAGATCGAGGGTGCGACCCAGCGCCTCTACGCCGGGCGCAACATCGGATTGCCCTACTACGACCTGCTCTCCTGCCGGCTGCGCTATTACGGCGGCACCACGAACCACTGGGCCGGCTACTGCCGAGCCAACGACCCGATCGACTACGAGGGTCGGCCGGAGCTCGGCGTGCCGGCCTGGCCGATCACCGCCGAGGACCTTGCGCCCTACGTCGCCGAGGCGGCCGCGACGCTCGGTATTTCGGAGAGCTTCTTCGACCCCGCCGCGATCCTGACCGATCGCGGCGCGGCGCCGGCCGGCCTGCTGGAGCGTCGGTCGTCGGCGCTGGAGACGAAGGTTTTCCAGCTCAGCCGCGAATTGCGCCACGCGCGGCTGTTCGAGCCCCGGATGGTCGCCTCCCCGCGCGTGGAGCGGGTGTTCAACCTCAACGCGGTCGAACTTGCGCCGAGCGAGGACGGACGGCGGATCGAGCGCGTCCTCGCCCGGACCACGACCGGCAAGGAAGTCTCCATCGAGGCCGAGACGTTCGTGCTGTGCTGCCATGCGATAGAGAACGCGCGCCTTCTGCTCGTGTCGCGGCGGGCGGACCCGCGGGGGATCGGCAACGCCCATGGCCATGTCGGCCGCCATTTCATGGAGCATCCGCATCTCTTCGCCTCGCGGATGATCCCGTCCGCGGCGTTCCCCGAGATCTACGACTACGACGCGATGCGCCGGCTGCGCCTGAACGCCAATCTCTCGCTGTCGGCCGAGGCGATGCGGACGCACGGCGTTCTCAACTATTACTGCCGCTTCAATCCGGTCTACGCCCGGCCCGGCGTCGCGGGCGCGCTCGGGGGGCTGCGGGCCGGGTTCATGCGCCCCTTCGATCCGTCGCTGATCGATGACATGGCGAGGCTGATGGACGATCCGGCGGGCGCGTCCAACCTGATCGGCGCGGCGCTGCGCCGGCGGCGGCCGGCGCCGCTGTGGTTCGATCTCGAGCACCGCATCGAGCAGGCGCCCAACCCCGACAGCCGAATCGTGCTGCGCGAGGAGCGCGACGCGCTGGGCGTGCCGATCGCCGATCTCGACTGGAGGCTGAACGACCTCGACGTGCACACCTTCGCCAAGGGGCAGGAGATCGTCACGCGGGAGCTCGCGGCGCTCGGGATGGGACGCTTCGAGATCGAGACCATCGACCGCGACCTCGTCGGCTCGCGGCTCCTCGGCCATTATCACCACATCGGCACCACGCGCATGTCGCACGACGCCGCCGACGGCGTGGTGGATCGCGATTGCCGGGTGCACGGGTTGGACAATCTCTATGTCGGGGGTAGCAGCGTGTTCACCACCAGCGGTTACTCGGGGCCTACCATGATGATCATCGCGATGGCGCTGCGCATGGCCGACCATGTCGCCGAGACGGCGGGCTGAGCCGGATGCGTCGCGCCGCCCTTGCGCTGCTCTCTCTGGCGCTGCCGCCCGCGGGCCTTGCGCTCGCGCGCGGGGCGGACCGCTGGACGCTGGCGCTGTCGGGTCTGTGGATCGGAGGTTTGCTGACGTGCTTTCTGTTGTTCGCCGGTCCGGGGGCGATCATGGCCCTGCTCGCCGCGCTCGCCGCGGCTGCGGTCGTCGCGGCGACGCCCCTGTGACCATGCGCCGGCCGCTCCTCGCCTTCCTCGCCCTGGCGGCGCTGGCCGCCTGCGGCGAGGACAGGCCGACGATCGACGTGGCCGCCGCCGAGAGGGGTGCGCGCGTCTTCGAGGTGAAATGCTCCGCCTGCCATGCGAGCTCCGACGCCGCGAGGGTCGGGCCGGGCATGCGCGACGTCCACGGCGCGCCGGCCGCCGCGGCGGCCGACTTCCCGTATTCCGACGCGCTGCGCGCGGCGGGGATCGTCTGGGACGACGAGGCGCTCGTGGCGCTGCTGACGCAGGGCGAGGACTGGCTCCCGGGGATAAACATGATCATCGAACCGCTGCCCGAGACCGAGGCCCGCGACGTGGCGGAGCATCTCAAGCGGCTTTCCGGCGGGGGCCGACGGCCGTGACCGCCGCATCGAGGAGAGCCGCGCCGATGTCCGGCCCGGCCGCGCCCGCGTCGACATCGCTCCTGCGCCGGGCGCGCGGCGCGTTGCGCGCCCGGCTGCGCCGGTTGCGGGCCGCGCTCGACGGGGCGCGCGACTATCTCTACGATCTCCGCCGCTTCGCGCGCGCCTCCAGCGCGGTGACGCGAGCCCGCGACGCGGTCGGCGTCGAGGCCTGCATCACCAAGGACTATCACCGGATCGAGAAGGGGCTGTCGCTGCCCGAGGTGCGTCCGGGCTTCGGCGAGAGTTCGCTGCGGTTTCTGGCCGGGAGCCTGCCGGCGGCCGAAGCCCGCTTCGGGCCGTCGCTGGCCACCGAGGCGGCGCGGGGCGCGCTGCGGGCCTACGCGGCCCATCACGAGGCGGTCGAGGCCCCCCTGCCGGCGGCCATGCCGCCGCTGGAGCCGGCCCGCCCGACAGCGGTCGGCGGCGTGCGCGAGGTCGCCCGCGCCGACGTCGTCGAGGCGGGGCGGGCGCTCGACTTCGAGCGGTTCGTGCTCAATCGTCACAGCGTGCGCCATTTCACCGGCGCGCCGGTCGAGGAGGCGGCGATCGCCCGCGCCGTGGCCCTGGCGATCAAGTCGCCCTGCGTCTGCAATCGCGAATCCCGCCGCGTCCACGCCGCCTTCGATCCGGTGGTTCGCGATCGAATGCTCGGCTTCCAGAACGGCAACCGCGGCTTCGGCCACCTCGCGGGCGCCGTGCTCGCCGTGACCTCGGACATGCGCGCCTTCACCGACTTCGGCGAGCGCAACCAGTGCTGGATCGACGGCGGCCTGTTCGCCATGACGCTGGCCTATGCGCTGCACGCCCAGGGCCTCGGCGTGTGCATGCTCAACTGGAGCGTGCGGCCGCAGAAGGACCGTTACCTGCGCCGCGCCTTCGCCATTCCCGACCACGAGGCGGTGATCACCCTGATGGCGGTCGGCCACATGCCGGAGCGGTTCAGGGTGGCGGCCTCGCCGCGCCCCGAGCCCGCCGGGGTGCTGCGCGTGGTGCGTGAGATCGCCGACCCCACGCCCTGGGCGAAGAAGTGACGACGCCGACGCGCCATGGATGATGGCGGCGCACGGGACGGCGCACGGGGCGCGCTCGGCCGGAAGGTCGCGCTGGGCGCAACGATGCTGCTGGCCGGCCAGTTCGGCGTGCGGGTTCTGGGCGTGGTCAGCCTCGCCGTGCTGGCGCGCCTGCTCTCTCCGGCCGACTACGGCGTGGTCGCGCTGGCCTTCATCGCCGTGGAGTTGGCGAAGAAGTTCTCCGAGATGCACATCAACAACGCGCTGATCCGCGAGACGACGATCGAGGCGGACTGTTACGACACGGCCTTCACCCTGAGCCTGATGCGCGGCGCGCTCGTCGCGGCGGCGCTTCTGCTTGTCGCGGCGCCCGTCGCGGCGCTGATGAACGAACCGGCGGTCGCGCCGGTCTTGCGCTGGATGGCGCTGATCCCGCTGATCGAGGGGCTGCGCAGCCCGCGCATGGTCGATCTTGCGCGCCGGCTGGACTTCTCGCGGGAGGCCGCGATCTCCATCGCGACCAAGCTCGTCTTCATCGCGACGGCGATCGCGCTCGCGCTCGCGTGGGGCGACTACTGGGCGCTGGTGGTGGGCATGATCGTCTCGTCCGTGGCGGGCCTGGCGCTGGCGCACCGGGTCGCGCCCTACCGCCCCCGGCTGAGTCTCGCCCAGTGGCGCCTGTTCGTGGGGTTCGGCGGCTGGCTCACCCTCTCGACGATCTTTAGCTTCGGCGCGGCCAAGATGGGGGCGATCCTCGTGGGCTGGCGCCTCGGCGCGGAGAGCCTTGGCCAGTACCATGTCGGCGACCAGCTCGCGACGATGGCCACGAACCAGCTCGCGACGCCCTTCACGCGGGCGATCTACTCCGGACTGGCGCGCGTAGGCGCCGACCGCACGCGGCTCGTCTCCGCCTTCCGCCGTGCGCAGGCGATGACCCTCGCGGCGGTGCTGCCGGTGGGCGCGGCCATGGCGATGGTGGCGCCGGAGCTGGTGATGATCCTCGCCGGCCCCCAGTGGGGCGAGGCGGTGCTGGTGGTGCAGATCGTGGCGCCGGTGATCGCGCTCACCATGGTGGCCACGGGCGCCCAGGCGCTGCTGATGACGCTCGGCGACACCCGGTCGATCTTTCTGTGCAATCTCGCCAATTTCCTCTTCCGCCTCCCGGTCCTGATCCCGGCCGTGGTCTGGTTCGGATTCGAGGGGCTGCTCTGGGGGCGGGTGCTCACCGGGACCTTCTTTCTGTGGAGCATGCTCTGGCTCGTCCGGCGCGGCGCCGGCGAGGCGATCTGGAAACCGTTCGCGCTGGCCTGGCGCAGCGTCGCGGCCGCCGCCGCGATGGCCGCGGCGCTGGGCGTTGTGACGGCCCTGCAGGTCGATCCGGGGACGGCGGTGGCGGCGAA
>NZ_DAIQNN010000127.1:0-6385 GCF_036788415.1 Rubrimonas sp.
TCAGGCCTGCGGCAGGTCGCGCTCGAGCGGCTCGAGCGAGCCCTTGCGGTCGCCGGGCAGCGAGAACTGCGCGTCCTCGGCGACGCCGTATTTCTCGCAGTCGCCGGCGGGGACGAGCGTCCAGGCGTCGCCCTGGTAGTCCACTGTCGAGGTGCCGGCGCAGGTGGTGCCGGGGCCGGCGGCGCAGTCGTTCTTGCCGGCGAGCGAGACGCCGTAGCACTTTTCCTTGGCCTGCGCGTGCGCGGGCGCGGCGGCGCCGAGCGAGAGGGCGGTCGCGACGGCGCCGGCGAGGGCGGCGGCGAGAGCGGGGGCGTTGGACATGGTCTTCCTCCGTGTTGGGATTGTTTGGGTCAGTTGGTCAGAGGGGCGGCGGCGACGTCAAGCTCCTGCACCGCCAGGGTCGAAGCCGCGTTCGGCTCGATCCCCGGCCAGTTCCCTTCTGCGGTCGAGATGTTTCCGGGGATGTCCTCTTCCCAGAAACCGACCACGACGGGCGTGACGTTGAGGTAGAGCTTGCCGTCGACGATCCGCCACAGCGCCGGATTGCCGGGCACTTTGCCGCCCTTGGCGACGCCGAAGGCGCAGTGGCCGTCATATTGCGGGGCGAAGGCCGCCGGATCGGCGAGGAAGCGGGCGCGGTTCTCCTCCGAGGCGAAGGCGAAGGTCGCGCCGTTCCACTCGGCCGTCAGCGACGCCTTGCCGGGGGTGGGGGCGGGCTGGGGCTGGCCGACCGGGGCCTGCTCCTTGGCGAAATAGGCGACCGGGTCGTAGCCGCTGAGGGCGTAGCCGCTGGCGTCGACATATTGCGGGCCGGCGAGCGCGGCGCTGGCGAAAGCGGCGGGCGCGAAGGCGAGCAGCGCGGCGATTGCGGCGCGTCTGAGCGTGGGCGTCATGCTTTCGGTCTCTCCATCTGGCGCGCGCCCCGTCCGGGTCGTCCGGACCGGCGGCGCATGTCGAGTTTTTCGCAGCGCGCAGGGGCGGCGTTACGCGATCACGCTTTCGTGAGCGTCAGGCGCGGACGCGCGCGCAGGCTGTCGGAATCCCCCGCGCTGGCGTGTAACGATCCCGCGCGCCCTGCGAAGGAGAAGCGACGTGAGCGACCGCGAACAGGTCTGGGCCGAGGCGATGCGCGCCGGCAATCGCGGCGACGACGTCGCCTATGCGGGCCTGCTCGAGGAGATCGCGCAGGTGCTGCGCGGGGTGGTGCGCCGGCGGTTGGGTCAACTCGGGCTGGGCGTCGACGAGGCCGAGGACGTGGTGCAGGAGGCGCTGATCGGCATCCATCTCAAGCGCGCGACCTGGGACGAGGCGCGCCCGATCCTGCCATGGGTCCACGCCATCGCGCGCTACAAGATGCTCGATGCGGCGCGCCGTCTCGGGCGGACGCGACGGCGGCATGTCGCGACGCCGGTCGAGGACTGGGCGGAGATCCTCGCGGCGCCGCCGACGGGGCCGGAGATCTCGGCCGCGGAGGTCGCGCGGCTTATCGGGGAGTTGCCCGCGCGCCAGCAGGAGGTGGTGCGGGCGTTGACCGTGGAGGGCGGAACGGTCCGCGAGGTGGCCGACCGCTACGACATGAGCGAGGGGGCGGTGCGCGTCGCGCTGCATCGCGGCCTGTCGCGGTTGAAGCAGATGGCGCGCGAGGCCGAGGCCGGTCTCGCGCGTCCGGGGGAGTGACGAGGATGGACACCGACGCGCTGATCTCGCGCCTCGCCGACGACGCCGCCGCCGCGCCCTTGCGGCGCGGGCGGTCGCCGGGCGCGCTGCTGGCGACGGCGCTCGCCTTCGGGGCGGCGGCGGCGGCGGCGCTGACCGGGCTGGCGCTCGGCTGGCGGGCCGATCTCGCGCAGGTCGTCTTCATGCCGGAAGTCGCGCTGAAATTCGCGTTGGCGGCGGCGGCGGCGGCGACGGGCTGGGCGTTCGCGGGCCGTCTCTGCACGCCGGCGGGGCCTCGGCTGTCGCCGGTCTGGGCGGCCCCTGCGGCGCTGGCGGGGCTGGCGGCGGTCGCGGTTGCGGCGTCGGGGCGCGGCGCGGGCGGACCGTTCACGGGCGATCCCTGGTTCTGCGTCGCGTCGATCTTCCTGATTTCGGCCCCGATTCTGGCTGCCGGGCTCTGGGCGCTGCGCGTAGGCGCGCCGACGCGGCCCGCGCTCGCCGGCGGCGCCGCAGGGCTGGCTGCGGGAGCGGCGGGGGCGTTCGGCTACGCCTTCTACTGCCCGGTGGACAGCGTCGGCTTCGTCTGCGTCTGGTATCTCTCCGCGATGGCGCTGACCGCGATCGCGGGCGCGCTGGCGGGGCGGCGCGCGCTCGCCTGGTAGGTCAGCGGGCGCGCTGGCCGAACAGCACGGACTGCGCGGCCTTGTCCTTGGAGAGATCGCCCCGCTTCTCCGCGCCAAGCGCCCGGCCCGCGCGCACGGCGGGCCGCTCCCACATCCGGTCGAGCCACGACTTCATGTGGGGAAACTCGGCGATGTCCTGCTCCTGCCGCTCCCAGCCCTGCGCCCACGGCCAGATCGCCATGTCGGCGATCGAGTAGCCGCCCGCCACCCAGTCGCGGTCGGCGAGGCGGCGGTTGAGCACGCCGTAGAGGCGGTTCACCTCGTTGCGGTAGCGGTCCATCGCATAGGGCAGCTTCTCGGGCGCGTAGCTGAGGAAATGGTGCGCCTGGCCCGCCATCGGTCCGACGCCGCCCATTTGCCACATCAGCCATTGCTCGATCTCGACGCGCTCGCGCTCCGTGGTTCCGTAGAACCGGCCGGTCTTGCGGCCCAGGTATTGCAGGATCGCGCCCGACTCGAAGATCGAGATCGGCGCGCCGTCGGGGCCGTCGGGGTCCATGATGGCGGGCATGCGGTTGTTGGGCGCGATCTTCAGGAATTCGGGGTCGAACTGGTCGCCCGTGTTGATGTTCACCCAGCGCACCTCGTAGGGCAGGCCAAGCTCCTCGAGCGCGATGGCGATTTTCCAGCCGTTCGGCGTCGGCCAGTAGAAGAGCTCGATTGGTCGGGTCATGGCGCTGAACTTCCCCAAGATCGTGCGACGCTGTGGGAACCTGCGCCGCCGCTTCGCCTGGGGCAAGGGGTCAGAGCAGCAGATTCAACCCGCCGCCCGCGCCTTGCGCCGATTGCAGGATCAGCAGCGCGCTCTGGCCCGGGACGGGCCCGGCGGTCCCGCCCGACGCGATCTGCTCGCGCACGAGGAACTGGCGGATCATTGCGTCGCGTTTCTCGCCATCGGCGAAGACGCGGAAACTGTCGGAGCCGAGCAAACGCTGGACGCGCGCGCGCACCACTTCCGCCTGTTTCTCGATGTCGATCTGCGAGAACTCCGCCGGCAGGCCGAGCGCGCCTTCCAGCACGCTGCGCATCGGCGGGTCGCCGAGCAGGCGGAACCAGCCGGCGGTCTCGGAGATGTTCTGGCGGGTCAGCGCCTCGGCGGCGCGGTCGAAATTGAGGCCGAGCCGCATCGTCTCGTCCGTCTCGCCCACCGCGCGCTCGAAGGCGCGGGCGCGGTAGCGCGCGAGCACCATGTCGGCGAAGCCGTCAACCCCGGTCTGCGCGCCCTTGGCGTCGCCGAAGCCGAATGCCGCGGCCATTTCGCGGTAGCGCGGATCGACAAGGCGGGCGGCGAGCGCGCGCGGGTCTTCCGTACCGCCGGCGAGCGCTTGCTCGATGAAGGCGCGCTTGTCGATCTCGTCGATCAGCCCGAAGGCTTCGAGCGCGACCGAGAGCAGGCGGCGGTCGGCCATCAGGTCCTCCGCGGTCTCGATCTTCGCGATGTTCGCGCGGAAATGGTCGATCTCGCGGCGGTTCGAGTCGGCGGCTTCGAAGGCCGCGCGCTGCTCGGGCAGGGTCCGCTGGAGGAACTCCCAGCCCGCGATCCCGCCGAGCGGGATCAACGGCTGGCCGAGGCCGCCGCGGCGCTCGGGCCGCGCAGTCGCGTCGCTCAGATAGCGGCGGATCAGGTCTTCGCGCACACGCTCCTGCTTCAGCGCCGAGAGGTCGTCGCGACCGGTGACGGCGCGCAGGCCCTCGCGCACGAGCGCGGTCTGGTCCGAGGCGCTGCGGGTCGAGAAGTCGTCGGGCAGGTCGAGCGCGCCTTGCAGCACCAGCGAGAGGGTGGGGTGGCCGAGCGCGCGCGACAGCTCCTCGGTCCGCCCGAGGCCCGAATTGGCGATCGTCTCCATCGCGCGGTCGAAGATCAGCGCGCGGCGCATGTCGGCGTCCTGCGCGCCGACCGCTTCCTCGAAGCCGGCGATGCGCCAGCGCGCGGCGAACTCCTCGGCGAAGCCGAATTCGCGCACGCGCGCGCCCTGCCCGTCGCCATAGCCGAAAAAGGCCGCCATCTCGCGCCAGCGCGGATCGGCGAGGCTGTTGGCGAAGCTCGTCGGATCGTCCACGCCCCCCGCCAGCACGCGCTCGACGAATTCGGCGGTCGGGCGCTGGTCGCCGAGGCCGAAGGCTTCGAGCGCGGTCTTCAGGAGCCGCTCGTCGGCGACGAGGTCTTTCGCGCTCGTCGCGTCGGCGATCTTGCGGGCGAAGTATCGCAGCTCCGCGTCGTTGGCGGTGGCGCGGGCGAAACCGGCCTGCTGGGTGTCGAGGCTGCTTTGCAGGAAGCGCCAGGCCGTGGCGCCCTCTCCTGTGACCTTGGGGCGGCTGAAGCCGAGCGAGGCGAGGTTGAACCCCGTCTTGGCCTTGTCGAAATACAGCTTCAGGGCCGCGTCGCGCAGCTTCTCGTCGGCGAAAGCGTCGACCTTGCGCGCGCCGGTCAGCGCTTCGGCGGCTTCGCGAAGCGTCTTGATCTGCGCCTCGCGCGGCTGGGCGTCGAAGCTCGCGCCGAGCCCGAAGGCGGTGCGGAACACGCGCAGCGCGTTGTCGTCGGCCAGCGCGCGGGCCCAGCCGTCCTCCTCGGAGAACTTGCCTTCGGCGAGGCTCGAGACGGCGCGGTCGAAGGCGAGCGCCGCGCGCATGGCGGGGTCGGCGGCGCCGACCGCCTCCTCGAACTGCGCGACGCGGTAGCGCGTGGCGATGTCGTCGGCGAAGCCGGGAGCGGATGGCTTGGGCGAGGCGGCGGCGTCCCCGAAGCCGAAGGCCTTGGAGAGTTCGAACCAGCGCGCGTCGGGGAAGCGGTCGAGCGCGTCGGCGCCCAGCGTCGACGTCTCGAGCATCTTCGTGACGAAGGCCTCGCTTGGGATCGCGTCGCCGAGCCCGAATGCGCGCATCGCGACGCGCAGGTTCTGCCGGTCGTTCACGAGGTCGGCGGCGCTGTCGGCGGTGGCGATGGTGTCGCGGAAATGCGCGAGGTCGATTTCGTTCAGGGTCGGCAGCAGAAGATCGGCCTTCTCCTTCTGCGCGTCGAGCGTCTTCTTCAGATACGCCCATCCGTCCGAGCCCCCATAGGGCAGGATGGGCGTGAAGCTCATGACGCCACCAGCGCCGCCGCCATCAGTTGCGCCTCGCGGGGCAGAAGGCCGCGCAGCGCGCGCAGGGCGGGGTAGAAGCGGCCGTTGACCGCGTGCGAGGCCGCGCTGTCGAGCGCCGCGACGCTTTCGGGGTCGTCGAACACGCTGGCGAGCTGGTCGATGCCGGTCAGCACCTGGCGGCGCGCTTCCTCCGGGTCGGCCTCGCCTGCGACGGCGAGCTGGGCGATGTAGCAGACGCGGCGCACGGGCGTCGTGACCTCGTCGGGGTGGATCGCGTCGCGCAGCCGCAGCACGTTGGCGTTGGGCGTGATGAGGGTGAGCCGCGTGCGGCGGTCGCCGTTCTCGATGACGGCGCCGTTGACGAGCACCCGCTCGCCGGGGGCGAGCTTGAGGACGAGGCCGTTCATGCCGCGCCGTCCTCTCCGGCCTCGCCGCGCAGGCCCTTCATGATCGCCATGTTGATCTCGATGAGCGCGTCGACCGTCTCCGAGCCCGCGAGCACCTTGCTCATATGGGTGCGGGCGAAATTGGCGAGGCCGATGATCTGGGCGCGCAACTCGCGGGGGAGCTGGTTGGCGTCGGAGGCGCAATCGGCGGCGAGCGTCGCCCAGAGCCGCACATTGTCGAACATCGCCTCGGCGAGCTTCGCAAGCCCGCCGGTCTCGGCGGCGCCGTCGCGCGCTTCGGCGAGCCTGCCGGTCACATGCGCGAAGGCGTGGTATTCGATGTCGCGGGCTGTGTGGGTGGCGGCGGAGGCCGGGGCGTAGGCGGACTGCGCCAGAGAGGTCATGTTCATCGTGGCTTCCTTCTAAAGGCCGCTCTCGCGGCTTTCCGCCGTCGAGAGACCCCGGGCGAGGTCGGACGCCCCGCCCGGGATGATGTCGGTTACCGGAACAGCGCGAGGATGTTCTGGGGCTGCTGGTTGGCGATGGAGAGGGCCTGGATGCCGAGCTGCTGCTGCAC
>NZ_DAIQNN010000128.1:0-6378 GCF_036788415.1 Rubrimonas sp.
ACGGCGCCGGGACGCCGTGGACGGCCGGGCGCGGGACGAAGCGGGCAAGGCCGCGCACGCGCGGCCGCCGCGAGCGCAGTCCCGCGCCTCAGCGGGAGGCCCCCGGCGCGCGCACCGGCGCGGGGGGAATAGACCCTGGGTTATGGGTCGGCACTAACGCGTGTCGTTCGCCACGCTCGTCGCGCTCATCGCAGGCGCCACCCCACACGACGCCAGCGCGGCAAGCGGTCATTTCGGTGATCTGACGGCCATCTTCACTTCCAGCCCAGACCGGCCGTCTGCGCTCGCCGCGGCGAACGAGCAGTAGGAGCCCTGGAGCAGCTATCGGGTGCGGCGCACTCAATGACAGCTCGAGGCACAAAGTCATATACTGGGCTAACCTGCGACGTGTCTCATGAGGTCGATGCGACACGTCTCACCCCAAGTGTGGAATCGTGCATCTCCATGATCGCTGTCGTTCCTTCAATCCGCGCCGCCGTGCTGTCGCCCATCCTGCGCTGGATGGTCGGACGCGGCCTGCCTGTTGAAGAAGCGCTCCAAGAGGCCGCGCTCGGCGCGTGGGTCGCCGAGGATGCCGACGGCTTCGCACCGATCCTCAACAGCGCGGAGCTGCTGCGCCGCCTCGGGCGGACGGAGGGTCCTGACGTTTTCTGCCGCATCGGGGCGAGCACCAGTTTCAGCGAGATCGGGGCCATCGGCGTCATCGCACTCGCGCGGCGGACTCCGCGTCTGGCATTGCACGCGATCGTCGATTTCATGCCGCGACACAGCACGCATGAGCGCATCGCGGTCGAGGATACGCCGGAGGGCATCCGTTTCATCGACCTGTGGGGGCTCGGCTTCGATCAAGAGGCGTTGCATTACGTGCAGCAATACGTCGCCGCGCTCGCACAGGCGATCTGCAGGGCCACCGCGGCCGAAGCGCCGCTATTCTCCCGGGTCGAGATCGCGCCCCACCCCACTGCCGGGCTCGCGCACCTGCGCCCATGTTTCGGCCTGGTCGAGGCGGCGACGGAGCCGAAGCTCGTCATCGACATTCCGGCGCGCGTGGCCGACGCACGCCTCAAACGCCCCGCGGGCGATGTTCCCCGGGAGGCAGCGAAGCTTTCGGGAACGGGGGGCGAGGTGGACTTCGTGCAGTCGCTGCGCTGGACGATCAGTGCGATCATGGGCGCCGGGTCGATCTCGATCGACGACGTCGCGGCGGCGGCCGGAACCAGCCCGCGCACCCTGCAGCGGCGGCTCGCCGCCCACGACGTCGCGTTTTCCGATATGGTGGACGAGATGCGACGCGAGACGGCGCTCCGCCTGCTCGGGTCCGAGTGTATAGCCATGGGCGACGTCGCGGTTCGTCTCGGCTACGCCAACGCCTCGGCCCTGTCGCGCGCCGTGCGGCGCTGGACTGGCGAGACACCTCGGGCGATCCGCGCCAAAGCGCTTGCCGGAAAGCGGGTGCGACGGAAGGCCACGGGCGTCGGTGGCGTGCAAAGGTAAATCGCCTATTCATCGACCGGCATCATGAACACGATGAAATCGGTTCGCGCTGCATCGCCGCCCTCAGGGGGCACGTCCCCTTCCATGCGCCGCCCTCCTCGCGTGGGCGCGCTGCTTGGTCGCGCGCTGTCCATCGCCGCGGCTGTCATGGCGCTTGCCGGCTGCGGCGGACCGCTGACGCGTCAGCCCGTGCCGACCCCTCTCGCCGAAGCGGTGGAGCCGCTCGGCATGAGCGGCCTGCGCACATGGGGCGACGCCCTGAGCGAACGGGAGATGCAGGACTTCATCCTCGCCGAGGCGTCGCTGCTGCGGACGCGCTTCGGCCCTGAGCTCGCGGCGGGCCGAACGCCCCAGCTGGACTTGCTGGCGCTGTCCGGCGGCGGCCAGTGGGGCGCCTTCGGGGCGGGGCTGCTGACCGCCTGGAGCGAGAGCGGAACGCGGCCGGAGTTTCAGGGCGTCTCCGGCGTCTCGACCGGCGCGATCATCGCGCCCTTCGCCTTCCTCGGGCCGAAGCATGACGCGACGCTTCGCGAAATCTACTCGCGTTACGCGACCGCCGATCTCGTCGAGTCGACCCTCGTCTCGGGCCTGATCTCGGGCGCCGCGCTCGGCGACACCACGCCGCTGGCGCGGGTGATCGCGGAATACGTCACGCCGGACCTGCTGGCGGAGATCGCCATCGAACACCGGCGGGGCCGCCTGCTGTTCATCGGCACGACCAACCTCGACGCCGGACGACCGGTGATCTGGAACATCGGTGCCATCGCCGCCTCCGGCCACCCGGACGCGCTGGCGCTGGTGCGGTCGCTGATCCGGGCCTCGGCGGCGATCCCGGTGGCGTTTCCGCCGATCTTCATCGACGTGGAGGGGCCGGACGGTGCGGTCTACGACGAGATGCACGTCGACGGCGGCGCCTCGTCGCAGGTGACGTTCGTCTCGCCGCAACTACCGGTTGCGGCGGCGACGCGGGCGGTGTTCGGGCGCAACTTCGACCGTAGGCTCTGGGTGATCGTGAACAACGACCTGTCTCCGCCGCATCGCACCGTGCGCCCGCGGCTGCCGGCGATCGGCGAGGCGGCGGTGAGTTCCCTGATTCGCGGCAGCGGGACGGGCGACGTCTACCGCCTCTACGCCATCGCCCAACGCGACGACATCGCCTTCAACGTGACGTGGATCCCGCCCGAGACGCCGTGCCCGCCGCCGACCGAGGATTTCGACCGCGCGTTCATGGCGTGTCTCTACGACTTCGCCGGCGACTGGCTCCGCTCGGGTCAGGCGTGGCGCGACGCGCCGCCCTTCTTCGCGACCGACCTACCCGAAACGCTTGTCCTGTCCCATGCCGAGGCCCCCCGATGATCCGCTCGCTCGTCCTCGCCGCACTGCTGTTCCCCGGCGCCGCCCTCGCGCAGGACTGGTCCGAAGGGTGGAGCGGGCGGGTGACGCTCTACGGCTGGCTGCCGGCGGCCGAACTGGACAGCGCCGCGCCCACGCCGGGCGGCGGGCGCCTCTCCAGCGGTGTGTCGGCGGGGCTCGACAACGTGCTCGACGCGCTCGATTTCGCGGCCTTCGCCAACGCCGAGGCGCGGCGCGGCCGCCTTTTGCTGCTCGGCGACGTCATGTACACCAAGCTCTCGACGGACGGCGCCGGGCCTGCGGGCGCCCGCATCGACACGGGGCTGAAGGCGTTTGTCGGCACGGGCGCGGTCGGCTGGCGGCTGTGGTCCGACGAGACGGCCAGCATCGACGCCTTCGGCGGCGCGCGGCTCGTCTCGACCGAAGTGGACCTCTCGCGAAGCGACGCGCTTGAGTCGCAAAGCGCATCGGCGACCGAGACCTTCGTCGATCCGCTGATCGGCCTGCGGGTCGGCTATCAGGCGACGGACCGGATCGCGCTGCGCGCCGCCGCCGACATCGGCGGCTTCGGCCTCGGGTCGGATTTTTCGTGGGAGGCGTTCGTCGGCGGGTCCTACGCCTTTTCGGAGCGCATCCGCGGCGACCTCGGCTTTCGCTACCTGTCCATCGACTACGAGAACGACGGCGTCGAGGTGGACCTGCAACTCTATGGCCCGACCGTGGGCTTTTCGGTGGTGTTCTGACATGCTTGAGCGCCCCGACTGTCGCCGAAGGCCTTCCTGGCGCGTGCGCGCAGCGTATCGCCACGTCGCTGCGGCGTGCCTTGCCGCGCTGATGCATATCGCACCCGCTGGCCCTGCGGCGGCGCTGGCTTCCGATGCGGCGACCCTCGCGAAGAAGCTCTCCAACCCCATCGCCGACCTGATCAGCCTGCCGATCCAGTTCAACTTCGACCGGGGCATGGGGCCAGACGGCGACGGCGAGCGGTATCTGACCAACATCCAGCCGGTAATCCCGGTCGGGATCTCCGACGACTGGAATCTGATCTCGCGCACGATCCTGCCGGTGGTCGGGCTTGACGGCGGCGCGCTCGGCGGTGGATCGCAGTTCGGCCTCGGCGACGTGACGCAGTCGGCGTTCTTCTCGCCCAAGACCGCGGGGCCGGGCGGCCTGATCTGGGGCGTCGGGCCGGTGGCGCTTTTTCCGGCGGCGACCGACGACGCCCTCGGGGGCGGGAAATGGGCCGCGGGGCCGACGGCGGTCGCGCTGGTCCAGCGGGGGCCATGGACGGTCGGCGCGCTGGCGAACCACCTTTGGTCGTTCGCGGGCGACGACTCCCGGACGGATGTGAACGCGAGCTTCGTCCAGCCCTTCGTCGCACACTCCTGGCCAACGGCCACCACCCTGACGCTGAACATGGAGATGACCTACGACTGGCGCGAAAATCAGGCGTCGCCGGCGGTCAACCTCGTGGCCTCGCAGATCCTGCCGATTGGCGCTCAACTGATCCAGATCGGCGTGGGAGCGCGTTACTGGCTCGACGGGCCGGATGGCGGCCCCGAGGGCTTTGGCGCCAGATCGCAGCTCACCTTTCTGTTTCCACGGTGACGAGACGGACATGAGAGGGAGGACAACCATGAATTTCCGCAGGGCGGCGACGATGGCGGCGCTGGTCGCGACGCCCCTCGGGGCCGCCGAGATCGACCCCGACGCCGACAGCGTTCTCCAAGCCATGTGCGGCGCGCTCGGCGCGATGCCCGCCTTCCGCGTGACGTCGGACGCGGCGACCGAAATCGTGCTGCGCGACGGACGGAAGCTGCACCTCCTCGCCACGACGACGGCGGACGTTGATCGCGCGGCGGGGTTCCGGTTGCGCCGCCAGGGCGCTCTGGGCGCGACGGAGGCCGTGCATGACGGCGCTGCGCTCACCGTCTGGTCAGAGGCGCTCGGAGGCTACGCAGCCGTCCCGTCTCCCGGCGGGGTGGACGATGGTCTCGACGCGCTGCTGGCGCTGTTCGGCGAGGGCGCGGCCGGCGGCGCCGATCTGCTCTACGCCGATCCCTGCGCCACGCTGATGAACGGCGTCGAGCGCGGCGACTACATGGGCCTGACCACGGTCGCGGGCCAGCCGGCCCATCACCTGTTCTATCGCGCCGCCGATCACGACTGGCAGATCTGGGTGCGCGACGGCGAACCGGCGCTGCCGCTGCGCTATGTCATCACCGCCAAATGGGTGATGGGCGCGCCCCAGTTCACCGCGCAGTTTCACGACTGGTCGGCGGGGGTGAGCGGCGATTTCGCCTTCGCGCCGCCGGACGGGGCGCGCGCGGTCGATGCGACCGAGTTTCAGCTCGAGGAATGGGAGTGAGGACGACGAACGCATCAAGGCTCAGCCGCGTCGCGATCCTCGGCGCCCTCGTCGCGGGCCTCGCGCTCGACTTCGATCCGGCGCAATGGGTCGGCGAGACGCCGTTCTCGACGGCGGAGGCGCGCGTCGGCCGGCCGCTGACCCCCGTCAGCGTCGCCGGCGTCGCGCGCCGCACCACCCGGCGCGTCGTCCGCCGCACGACGGTCTATGTCGCGGCGCTGCCCGCCGGATGCCGCCCGGTTGTGATCAACGGCGCGAATTTCTACAGCTGCGGCGCGGTCTATTACCAACCCCATGGGAACCAATATGTCCTGGTCGAAGTCCAGTAGGCGGCCGAGCCGCCGGGCCTTGATCGGCGGCGCCGCCGCCCTTCTCGCCACCCCTTTCGCCGCGTGGTCGGCGGACAGACCGCCGCCGCGCGACGCCGCTGTCGGCAAGGTCCGCTTCAGCCAGATTCAGGTCGCTTTCATGTGGAGCGGCTCGGTCGGCGGCGGCGTGCTGAGCTTCGAGGGGCGCGACCACGGCTTCACGATGGGCGGCGTCGGCTATGGCGGCATCGGCGCCTCGCGGGTCGAGGCCGAAGGCGAGGTCTATGGCCTGACGCATGTCGGGGAGTTTGAGGGCGCCTACGCCCAGGTGCGCTATGGCGTCGCCGCGGGCTCGGACTCGCTCGGCGAGCTGTGGCTGCAGAATGTCGAGCATGGCGGGGTCGAGATCCGACTGCAGAGCCGCCGCCAAGGCCTCGCGCTCTCGCTCGGCGGCGACGCCGTCTACATTCGCTTCGATTGAGAGGGCGCGCCATGCGGACCATCGCAACCTTCACCGCCGCCACGCTGCTTGCGGCGACTACAGCCGCCGCTGAGGAGGCGATCACCATCGACGCCTTCGCGGTGCTCTCGGCGCATGGCGCCGTGATCGCGACTTCGGACACCGCCACCAGCTTCGCGGGCGAGATGCACGGGCCGTACTTCGTGGATACGGGGCACGGCCCGATCCCGGCGGGCCGCATCGTATGCGTTGGCACGATCGAGGCAGACAGCGCCGACGGCCGCCAGACCGGAGCCGCCCGGTGCAGGATCGAGGCCGAGGACGGGGCGGTCGCCTATGGCGGCTTCACCTGCGCGGGCTGGCGGCTCGTCGGCTGCGCGGGCCCCTTCACCATG
>NZ_DAIQNN010000129.1:0-6293 GCF_036788415.1 Rubrimonas sp.
GCATCGAGCGGCTGGTGAAGGGCGAGACCGGCGTGACCGCCGACACGGCCATGCGACTCGCGCGGTTCTTCGGGACGACGCCGGAGTACTGGATGAATCTGCAGCGAGGCTGGGACCTCGCACGGGCGCGCGAGGCGATCGACGTCTCAGACATCACGCCCCTCGCCGCCGCCTGAAGCGATCTGCTGGTTCAGCTTGCGGACCATCACCGCCTCGATGACGGGCAGCAGTTCCGCCGCGGCGCGCGCGGGCACGCCGAGCGCCTGGGCCATGGCAAGCGCTGCATTCATGTCCCAGCCGAGCACGGCGCCGGGAATGGCGCGCAGCTGGCCGCCGAGCCGCTGGGCGAGGTCCCAGACCTGCCAGCCCTCATGCGTCAGGGGCATATTCACCCGCGCGGGGCAGTCCCGGCACGGGCCTTCGCAGGTCTCGCAGTAGCGCTCGCCCCCGCCGTAGACCCAGTCGGCGAGGGCGCGGAGGCGTTTTTTTCCTGCTCGAGCGCCAACCCCTTCGCGACGTAGGCGAGCTGGAACGCCTCGAAGAGCGGCCAGACGTCGAGCAGCGCGTCGACGGCCTCGGGGCTTGGGTCGATGGGGTTGCCGTCGGCGTCGCCGATGCCCTCCCAGCCGAGCACCGCCCGCCGCGCGAGAGCCTTGGCGAAGGCGACCGCGCGCTCCTCGTCGGAGGCGTCCTCGGGCACCGCCTCGACAACCGGATCGCTGCGCGTCGCGACCATCAGGGCGGTCGTCAGCGGGCGCAGCTGCACCCGGACGCCGGGCGCGAGGTCATGCCAGCGCGGCGCGTTGGTCAGGTCGAGCGTCAGCATTCTCAATACACCTCGATGTCGTTGATCAGGGTGGCGGTGCACATCCGGCCGACGACGCTGTCGCGGGCGGCCTGCCAGTCGAAGGTGGCCTGCACGCCCTGCGGCCCGGAGATCTCGATGCGCGGGCGCGGCAGGTAAACGGCGTGCACGGTGAAGGTGAAGCTCGCGCCGGACGGCAGGACGTAGGCGAATTCCATCTCGCAGGCCTCGCCATTGATCGCCTGCGTCACCAGCGTCTGGTCGGCGAAGCGCACCTCGATCCGGCCCGTCAGCGCGGCGATGGACGGGTCCGCACCGTCGATGCGGCCGTCCGAGCGGATGGTCTCGATCCGGTCGAGGTTGTTGGCGTAGGTGATTTCGGCCGAGACCACGTTGCCGAGCGCGGAGCCGTTGCGCGTGATCGCGCCGTTGAAATGGCCGAAGCGCTTCAGTTCCAGCGCGGCGGGCGTCCCGGCGCTGGTGGTGGTGCCCACCGTCTCGCCCTGAGCCACCAGCCGCGCCGTTGCCGTCAGCAAGCCGGAGCGCTGCATCTGCCAGGTGATCTGGTCGAGCACGCAGCCCGAATACATCGCATATCGCGGCACCTCCGGCATGCCGGTCTCGATCGACATCGAGGGCAGCGTCCAGAACCCCGACTGGAACTCGTGACTGTACGGGGCTTCCGCACCCGTTGTCGTCGGCGCGCCGAACGTCGCTTACAGCCAGAAGCCAAGTGCCTCCGCGTCGAGCGGCACGACGACGTCGCCATCGGCCGTCACCGCGTCCTTGATCGGCGCCAGCGGATCGCGACCGTAGCCGAGAAGCTCCGAGTTCAGCAACGGCTGCTCGGCGCCGAGCGAGGCACTGGCGAAGGGGACGCGCCGCCAGCCGCCCGCAGGCGGCGCGCCATACGCAGTCTCGAAGGCGAGCGCCATCTGCGCCCGCGCGCCTTGGGAGCGTGCCATGGTTTTCTCCTCGGGTTGTCGGGATCAGCCGAGCGGATCGGCGGTGGTGTAGTGCAGGACGATCGGGATCACCGCCGCCTTCAGGCTCGCCGCGCCCTCGAGCGGCAGATCGACGGGTCGCGGGGCTTCCGCTTCGACCCAGTCGCAGAGCCCACCCAGCGTGCGGTCGGCGGCGAGCGCCGCGCCGATGCTGGCGATCAGCGTGTCGAAGGCGGCGTCAAGATCGGCCGCCTGCGCGACAGCCTCGATCTCGGCGCGATGCTGATAGTGGTAGCGCAGCGGCGAAAGCGTCGCCTCGGGCTCCCCCGGCTCGCCGTCGCGCAAGATCAGCAGGCCCTCGGCGGGCACGCGCTCGGGCAGGACCTCGCCGCGCAGAGCCGTGGCGGGCAGCGCCGAGAGCCGCGCATGCAGCGCGGCGAGGATGGTTTCGCGGGAGGTTGGCATGGGTCTTGCCGCAGTTGGCCTGAGTTTCAGCGCCTGCGCGCGCCCTCGTCTCCGAGCCGCGCCAGCTTGCCGGGCAAGTCGGATCGCGCGTGCAGGAAATCGATGACGATCACGGCGTCAGGGTTGTCGACGAACACGATGAAGTGCCGCCCGCAGCGGGTGAGACGGAAGTCTTCGGGCAGGTCCGGATCGATCAAACTGCGGCAGCTCTCTGAGGACTCCACGCTTTCGGCGACCGCCTGGCAGCGCGCGATCAGGTCCGTCTCGTAAGCCCTCGCCTGCCGCGGCCCGGACGTTTCGATGGTCCAGCGTGCGATATCGACGAGGGACCGCTCGGCCCGCCGGGTGAGCCGCCAGGACTTGGGCATCAGCCGTCGCCGCGCGCTCTCGCGAATGCGCGGCGAACGACGTCTTCGCCAGAGCCTTCGGCGAGGTCGCCCGCGCGCGCCTCGGCGAGCCCGGCCGACAGCCGGTCGCGGATGTCGGCGAGTTCGGCCTCCTCGCGCTCGAGAAGCCGCAGCCCGGCGCGCAGGGCCTCGCTCGCGTTCTGGTAGCGCCCGGAGGCGACGAGCCGGTCGACGAGCGCCGACTGCGATTCGGTCAGGACGACGTTCCGCGTGGCCATGTCACCCTCCGTTCCTGCCATGGCAGAATATGCCAATCCGGAGGCGCGACCAAGGCATATCCCGCGGACAGCTTCGCGCCGAGCCAGTTCTCCAAGATCAGCCCCGGCACGCTGTCATGCGCCCGCTCGGCATCTCGCGCGATGTCCAGCCGTTTCGGCAGCTTGACCTGCGGCACCAGCAGGAAGATCGGCACGGTGGCGACACCGCGCCCGGTCTTCGATCGCGACGCCCGCGCCCGCCCACGGCTGTCGATCCGGCTTTCGGCCACGAGCAGGCTCGGGCCGGCTTGGCGATAGACGAACCGCAGCCGCAGCCCGCTCCGACGCTCCCATTCGCCGGGGGTGATCCGCCCACCGCGCAGCCCGTGCCAAGCGGCTGGCGTCGGGATCGCGAGCCAGAACCCGTTCCGCGAACGGATCAGTGGGCCGGTGTCATGCGCCCCGACGATCACCGGCGCCTTCGACCAGACCAGCGCCGCCGCGTTCAGGCTCGGCCGGTTCGCCGGGTAGACCTGCGCGCGGATGCTGTTGGCGAGCCGCTGGCCGAGCCCCGCGCCGGTGATCTGGCCGCGCCAGGCGGTCTTGAGCCCGGTGCTCGCCTCGCGCATGGCGGCGGTCACCGCGCGCTCGCCCGCGGCGATCTCCGCCGTCATCATGGCGACGAGGTCGGGCGCGATATCGAGCGTGAGCTTTGCAATTCCTCCACTCATCGAGTCGCGCTCCCTCTCGGGTATCGGTTCGACATGCGGGAGAGGCTCGCCGCCTTTCCATCCTGGCGCCGTCCTCTCGCGCGAGATTTTCGCCCCGACCGGCTTTACGGGCTCGAACCGTATCGCCACGGCTCCGGCCGCGGCGACGCGAAGGTGAGCGGCGCAAGACACGGGGCGCTGATCTTTCGGAGGACGGGGAGGACCTCCTTCGGCTGGCGCGACCGAGCCCGCGAGACTAGTCTGCTCGTCGGAGGTGCATGATGCCGATCATCATCGACGACATCGGCGGCTCGGCCGAGCGGCCGCCGCGGCCGCCGAGCGCTCCGCACGGTGACAAGGCGGCTCCCGAAGCCGCGGCCCTTCGCACGCTCGAATTGATCGCGCTCGCTCGCGAACGGGACGCTCGACTTGCGCCGCCCTGAAGCGCCTCTGCTCGCGGCGGCGCGGCCCGTCATCCTCGTCGACGGCCGCCGTCGCAGTGACGTCGAAGCAGCGCTCCTGGTCATGGACATGCGCCTGCCACGCCACGGCATTGCTCACGCCGAGCTGAGGCTGCTGGCCGCCCCTGCGCGCGGCGTTTTTCCCTTCGCCGACATCGCGCATGGCGCGCGGCTCGCAGTTGCCTACGACACGGCGGGATCGGCGCCGGTGTTCGAGGGAGAGGTTACGGCGGTCGAAATCCGCATGAGCGACGGCCCCCCGGAGCTCTCCCTGCTGGCCGAGGATCCGCTGCACCGTCTCGCCCGCGAGATGACCCCGCGCAGCTTCACGGACGTCCGGGCCGACGACGTCGTAGCCGCGCTCGCGCATTCCGCAGGTCTGCAGGCCGATACGACGCTCGGCGGGCCCGTCGAGACTTTCGTAAAGGGCGCCGAGAGCGATTTGGCTTTCCTCCTTCGGATGATTTCGGGACGTGGCGCGACGCTGCGCGTGGAGAGGGGCCGGGTGCGCGCCGGATCCGAGGCGACCGATCCGGCGCCGCTCACGATCGACGCAAGGGCGCTGAGAGAGCTTCGCGTCATCGCCGACCTCAACTGGCTCCCTGGCGCAACGACGGTGCGGGGCTGGAACTTGGCCGAGGCTGTCTCGGTCGAGGCAACGGCCGCGCCTGCGCCCGCACGGCAGCCGCAGCTGCAGAGCGGCGCAGCCTTGGCCGAGCAACTCGGCTGGGGGGCGAACTATATCCTGCCTCGCGACTTCGTCGACGCGATGGAAGCGGACGCGATCGGCGATGCGCACGTCACCGCTGCGGCCGATCGCTTCCTGCATGGCGAGATCGTCGGCTCCGAGCGCAAGCTGGTTCCGGGCGCAGCGGTAGAGATCGCCGGCATCGACCCTCGTTTCGGCGGTCTCTACAGAGTCGGCGACTGCCGTCACCGATTCTCCATCAGTGACGGCTTTGTCGTGCGGGCCAGGATCTCGCGGCCGGACTGGCGCCCATGACAGCGGAGGCAGACCGATGAAGCCCGAAACGCCCGCTTGGACCTCCGGCATCCACCTCGCGCAGGTTGTCGACGACTCGGATCCGCAGAGCCTCAATCGCATCCGGGTTCACCTGATCGGCCTCGGATTGACCCTCTGGGCGCCAGTGCTCATTCCCGGCGGAGGCGCAGGCTACGGCGTGGCGCTGGGCCCGAAGACAGGCGAGACTGTCGCCGTGGCCTTCGCCGGAGGCGACCCCGCACACCCTCTCGTTCTCGGAGCCCTGTGGTCCGGCGCCCGCGCCCGACCGGAGGCTGCGGGCAAGCCCGACGAGAGCTATGCGATCGTCTCGCCTGGAGGGGCGGTCATACGGGTCGAGGAGACCGGGGACGCCGGCGAGCCCTCCATCGTCATAGCCGCCAATCACCGGACACGGATTCGCATCGAGGCGGGCGGCGGCGGGAACGTCCGGATCGACCATGCGAACGGCTCGATCAGCGTCGACCCCGATGGCGTCACCGTGAACAGCGATGCGGCCGTCTCCGTCTCAAGCCCGACAGTCAAGATTTCCGCGAGCACCGTGACGATCGAGGCGGCCGTCATTAAGGCCACCGGTGTCGTGCAGTGCGAGACCCTCGTCGCCAACACCGTGGTGGCCGCCAGCTACACGCCCGGTTCGGGCAATATCTTGTAGGCGTCGCTTCCTCGCAGTGAGGCGGTGTAGCCGGCGACGAAGATCCCTGTATCGGGTGACGGCGATGGGCCGCTGAACACCCGCGGGAAACGCGGAAAAAGGAGTGCGCCTGCGCCGAGTCGACGCGCAGACGACGAGATCGGGCGCGTTGTCGAGGCCGAGCTTCATGCGGGCCGAGCCTCGACGGTCCAGACCAGCCGCTCCCGATCGCGGACCGGCTCGCCCTGCACGACGAAGCTCTCCTCGCCTAGCCTGATCGTGTCGCCCGGCCGGGGCGAGGGGACCTCGCTCACGCGGATGTCGAACAGCGCCGTCTCGGACCAGAGGCGAGCCTCGGCGAAGGTCGCGATGGTGTCGGGGCGGCGTGTAGATCGCATCCGCACCGACGCTGGGGTCAGCGAACAACGCGTCGAGCGCCGCGGCGAGCGCTGTCGTCACGTCCGCCTCGCCTTCCGCAGCACCTGCGGGCGGGTGCAGATCGGCAGCGGGTTGCTCTCGATCTCGATGCGCACCCACTCGTCGCGGTCCCGGTCGGGGATGGTGCGGGCGTAGATGTTGATCGGCGCGCAATAAGGGGCCTGACTCACTCTTGATGCATTTTGGGATTCTGACGGCGGCGTATCCCTTT
>NZ_DAIQNN010000130.1:0-6202 GCF_036788415.1 Rubrimonas sp.
CGGCACGGTGATCGGCGTCAGCTACATCATCGCCTTCAACGTGCCGCCGGTGGAGATCACCGGCACCGGGCTGATCCTCGTGATCGCCTTCGTGTTCCGCAACATGCCGGTGGGCATCCGCGCCGGCGTGGCCAATTTCGCCCAGCTCGACCCCGCGCTCGACGAGGCCTCGCTCACGCTGCGCGCGAGCCAGGCGACGACGCTCCGCCGGGTGCTGGCGCCGCTGCTGCGCCCGGCTTTCGTGGCGGCGCTGGTCTACAGTTTCGTCACGGCGATGACGGCGATCTCGGCAGTGGTGTTCCTCGTCTCCGCACGCTACGATCTCGCCACCACCTACATCCTCGGGCGGGTCGAGAACGGAGATTACGGCCTCTCCATCGCCTATTGCTCGGTGCTGATCGTGGTGATGGCGGCCACCGTGCTAGGCGTGCAGGCCGCGCTGGGCGCCCGCCGGATCGGGCGGCGCGAGGCGGCGCCCGCCCCCGTTCTCGCCACAGGATGAACATGCCCGCAGCCGCCCTCCCCGCGGACAGCCCGGCCGTGATCTTCGACCGCGTCTCGCGCCGCTTCGGCGACGTCGCGGCGGTGGAAGACGTGTCCTTCGACGTCGCGAAAGGAGAACTCGTCACGCTGCTCGGGCCCTCGGGCTGCGGCAAGACCACGACGCTGCGGCTGGTGGCGGGGCTCGAGCTGCCGTCCTCGGGGCGCATCGAGATCGCGGGGCGCGACGTTACCGCGCTCTCGGCCAGTCAGCGCGACGTGGCGATGGTGTTCCAGTCCTACGCGCTGTTTCCGCACATGAGCGTGTTCGAGAACGTCGCCTACGGGTTGCAGATGAGCCGCCTGCCGAAGGCGGACGTCCGCGCCCGGGCCGAAGCGGCTCTCGAGACCGTTGGGCTTGCGGGCTTCGGCGACCGGCTGCCGGCGGCGCTCTCGGGGGGGCAGCAGCAGCGCGTGGCGGTGGCGCGCGCGGTGGTGCTGGAGCCCGACGTGCTGCTGTTCGACGAGCCGCTCTCCAATCTCGACGCCAAGCTGCGCCGCCGCGTGCGCGACGAGATCCGCGAGTTGCAGCAGCGCCTCGGCCTCACGGCGGTCTACGTGACCCATGATCAGGAGGAGGCGCTGGCGATCTCGGACCGGGTGATCGTGATGAACGCCGGCCGAATCGCGCAGGCGGGCGCGCCGCGCGACCTCTACGACCGTCCGGCCTCGCGCTTCGTGGCCGACTTCATCGGCGACGCCAATCTTCTCGACGTCGATGTGCTCTCGGTCGAGGGCGACATGGCCAGGGTCGCCCTCGGTCCGCTCAGCCTGTCGCTTCCAGCGCGCGGGTTGGGGCCGGGACCCGCGTCGCTCGCCGTCAGGCCGCACGCCATCCGCTTCGCCGGACCGCAAGAGGGCGACGCGCTCCCGGCGACAGTGCGTCGGGCGGTGTATCTCGGCGCCCGCGTCGAGGTGGATTTCGACACTTCGGCCGGGCCGCTCTTCGCCGTGCTCGACAGCCTCGGGCCGGCCCCCAGCGCGGGCGCGCGCGCCGCCCTGCGTATCGATCCGCGCGGCGTGGCGCTGCTGGGATAGCATCGCGCGATGCGGCGCCGGCCGCCGCTGCGGCGCGTCGTCCGGCCTATGGGATGGAGGCGCATGAGGCGTTCTCCGAACGCGATCTCGCGCCCACCTCCTCCGAACCGGCCCGCTTTCCGACCGCCAAAGCACTCGCCGGCTGACCCGTTCCAACAGAGAGGACCCTTAGACGCTCCGCCACGCCCTCGCCACGCCCTCGCCTTGTCCGCCCTGCTGTGCGGCTTCGCCGCCGCGCCCGCCTTCGCCGAGCCCGGCGGCGGTGTTCCGCGAGCACGCCGCGCTCTCGGGCGTCGCAGGGCGCGACTTCGACATCTCGGCCTGGGCGAGCCGATCCGACGCCGACTAGGCCGCGATGCGCCCCTTCCGCTGGCCGGCGCCCGCCGACGGCGCGCCGCGGGAGCGCTTCTTCGCCGAAGGCGGGTTCTTCACGCCCGACCGCCGCGCTCGCGCCGTCCCCACGCCGCCCAACGCCGCCGCCCCACGCGACCCCGCGCGCCCCTTCACGCTCAACGCCGGCCGGGTGCGCGACCACTGGCCCACGATGACCCGCACGGGGTTCTCTGCGCGTCTCTCGGCGATGTCGCCGAGCCGTTCGTCGAGATCCACCCGGCCGACGCGGCGCTACTCAGCGCTGCGGCGCTGGTCTGGTCGAAGGCGCCGGTGATCGTCGGCGCGCACGATACAGGGCCGCTGATCCGGTCGCGCAACCAATTCTGGTTGGCGATCCCGACGCCAGCGGCCGGGCGCGGGCTGCGCGGCGGGAAGATCACCCCCGGCGAGTGGGAGCGCCGCCGCGGCCTGCGCCTACGCTTCGTCTATCGCCGGCGCAGGCCGAGCCTGCTGGTCGCGGAGGGACGGCTGAGTAGTCGTGGTCTCGGCGTCGCTTCATCATCGAAGACGGGCCGTGGGCGCGCGACAGCGCTGATCTTCCTGCTGGTCCCGCAGGTCAAGCTGCCGAAGCGGCTCGATCTTGCGCGGGACGCAGAGCGCGCGCACGACGCCGTGCCGGGGCTGATCGTGGCGAACTGGCTTGCTCCATGAGCTGCAGGCCGTTGCACTGTGAGCCCGCGCGACTGAAGGGCTTGCCCGGCGAGCAGGCTTGGTATCGCGTCGAGCTCCGATCCCGACAGGCTCCGCTCACCGCGATCCGGGCGCCCTGCCTGTCGCGATCTGGTCCGCGAAGTCGTGATTGGTGTCGCGGTGCGCCGCCTCGTCCGCCCGCACCGCCGCGACGACGTCGCGCAGCCGCGCGTTCGGCGACAGCTTCCAGTAGTCGATCGCCAGTTGCGGGGCGGCGACGTTCTCCTGGTGACCCGCATCGATGTCCGCGAGGTACTGGGTGTAGCTGACGACCGCCTCCTCTTCGAGATAGCCGACCACGCGATGCGCGGTCTTCGGCGCGAACAGGTAGAGGAAGAAGTACAGGTTGAAGAACACCGCCTGCGCCACGAGGATCAGGCCGCGCTCGAGCACAGTCGGCTGCGCGACCTTGATGAAGGTCATCAGATGCATCCGTTCATTCTCGGCTTCGTCGAGCAGTTCACGGATCCAGCCCTGGTCATCGCGGATATGACGGATCGCCTTGAAGTGCTGGAGCATGCCGCCGACCATGCCGGGAACGGCCGCGACGGTCTCCAGCACCACGGCGCGGTGGCCGTAGCGCTTGGCGAAGAATGCGTCGGCGAACACGCGCATGATCTTGACGACGCGAAGCGCGACGCGGTCGGAGAAGTCCTCGGGGGCTTTGTGGAGATCGAGGCTCGGCTCGCCGCCGGAGCGGTTGAGGCTGTCGAACATCCTGCGTACTTTCGGTTTTGATATGCGACTTACCGCATGACACGTATGCCGGCGCGCGGCGTCGTCAAGCCGCCGCGACACCGGGCCACCGCGAGCGCGGCGCCGGGGCTGATCGTGGCGCGTTGCGTGGAGGGCCGGTTCTGAGGGAGACCGACCATACCGATGACCGGGGACGGATCGAGGGACGCGCGCATCGGCTACTGCCCGGCGTCTGATCGTGCTAACCCTTGAGGGCGCGGCGCCGGATCGCCTTCGACTGCGCGCGAAACCCCTAGAGAGGCCGGCTGCGGAGCAGCGTCGATCAGGACGTCCCCAGACAGGAGAGAACGCGCCATGGATCTGTTCCGGGCCATCTACACCTCGCGGCCCTTCGGCTTCGACCAGTCGATTCTGAGCGGCATCCTGATGCACGCGCGGCGCGCGAACGAGCGGGACGGCATTACGGGCGCCCTGATTTGCCGCGCCGACATATTCCTGCAGTGGCTTGAAGGTCCCGAAGAGCAGGTGAGAGACGCCCTCGCGCGCATCGAACGCGACGATCGCCACATCGAGATGAAGATTCATGTCGCCGAACTCGTCCCCGAGCGGGAGTTCGGAGAGTGGGCGATGCTCCACGACCCTGCGGTCACCTGGTTCTGGTCGCAGCGCGACATCGACGACGGCGCCTTGGAGCGCGCGACGCCGGAGGAGATCACGGCGTTCTTCATGCGGCTGAAGCGCGAAAAGCAGAGCGCCTGACGGTGAAGGCCAGCCGTGGACGCGAGAAGCCGTGGCGCTCGAAGGTCGGGCGCGGCGTCGCCACCGTGCCGATCGTCCTGCTGGTGCCGTAGGTCAGGGCGCCGAAGCGGATCGACCTCGCGCGGGATCCTGGGCCGGCCCACGAGCGAGTGCCCGGGTTGATCGTGACGAACTGGCTCTGCGCGAAGCGGCGCGCAGGATAGAGCTCGGCTGCCTTTCCGGATTGGCAAATTCTGCCATCGCCGGCGCGGAGAATGAGATGGCCACGCGAAACGTCGTCCTGACAGAGTCGCAGTCGGCGCTCGTCGACCGGCTCGTCGCCTCCGGGCGCTACCAGAACGCGAGCGAGGCCCTGCGCGCCGGGCTGCGGCTTCTCGAGCGCGAGGAGGCCGAACTCGCCGACATCCGCGACCGGCTGTCGGCCGGGCTCGCCGAGGCGCGCGCGGGCGACCTCGCCGAAGGCTCTGGCGAAGACGTCGTTCGCCGCGCATTCGCGAGAGCGCGCGGCGACGGCTGATGCCCAAGTCCTGGCGGCTCACCCGGCAGGCCGAGCGGCCCCTCGTCGACATCGCCCGCTGGACCATCGAGACGTTCGGTCCGCGGCAGGCGGACGCCTACGAGATGGACCTGATCGTGCGCTGCCAGGCCATCGCCGATGGCGCGGCGCCTTCGCAGAGCTGTCGCCGTCTGATCGATCCGGACCTCTCCGAAGACCTCCGCTTCACCCGCTGCGGGCAGCACTTCATCGTGTTCATCGACGACCCTGACGCCGTGATCGTCATCGACTTCCCGCACGCGCGATCCGACCTGCCCGGCAAGCTGGCGAGGCTAGGAGACGAGGGCGCGCGCAGGCGCTGAAACTCAGGCCAACTGCGGCAAGGCTCGCCGACACGACCCTCATGACGCAGGCCATCGACGGCGGTCCCTGCGAGTTGACCTTCGGCTACGCGCTGCCCTCGGGCGAGAGCCTGACTCTGACGGCGCACGCCGTCTACCTGCCGCGGCCCCGCATCGAGATCGTGGGCCCGCAGGGCGTGCAGACCACCTTCGACTGGCAGGCCGCGCGCGACCCAGTGCTCGGCCGGGTGAACCAGGCGCAGACCTTCGAGGGCTGGCAGGTCTGGGACCTCGCCCAGCGGCTCGGCGGCCAGCTGCGCGCCATCCCCGGCGCCGTGCTCGGCTGGGACATGAGTTCGGCGCTGGCCATGGGCGACGCGCTCGGCGTGCCGCCGCTCGCCATGGCCGAACTCTTGCCCGTCATCGAGGCGGAGATGGTGCGCAAGCTCAACCAGCAGATCGCCTCAGGCGGCGACAATCCGTTCATCCGCTGATCTTCTCGATGAATGTCGCCCCTGGGAGGCCTTCGAAGTGTCGGTCGCAGGTGAGCAGCATCGCACCGTGGGCTTGGGCGGTCGCGAAGATGATGGCGTCGGCCGTGGCGAGGCTATGGGCGCGACAGGCCTCTGCCGCCGCCAGCGCGATCTCGGTGTCGAGGGGGACGACACGGCAGACCTGCGTGAACGCGATCACCTGATCGGCCTTGTCCTCGCCGAACTCTCGGGTGAGCCACTTCGCGAGTTCGAGCTGGACCATCGTGGGCACGATCCAGTCGGTCTGCTCGGGCAGCGCCCGCTCGACGGCCTCGGCGGTGGGGGAGCCGATCAGCCATTCGATCAAGGCCGACGTGTCGACCAGGATCATCAGAAGCGGTCCGAGCGGTCCCGCGGGTCGGTCGGCGCCGCGCCCCGGGCGAAGCCCTTCAGGCTCTCGCGCCTGGGGATCGGGACCAGCAGCACGCTGGCGCCCTTGGGGATGAAGGCGAAGCTCTGACCCGCCTCCCAGCCCTGGGCGGCGCGCACGGCCTTCGGGATCGAGATCTGGAACTTCGACGACAGGGTCGCTGTGTCCGGCATCGCCCTACCCCAAGTGGATCGATGCCGGAAACGTAAGACGCGCGCCCATCTCCTGCAAGGACCGGGACCCATGACCGAGAAACGCGTCTCCGTTCGCCTCGCCGCGGTGGGCGGCCGCCAGGTCCGCGCCGAGCTCGAAGGCGTCGGCGAGGCGGGCAAGCGCGGCTTCGGCC
>NZ_DAIQNN010000131.1:0-6126 GCF_036788415.1 Rubrimonas sp.
TGGTGGGCCCGGCAGGACTCGAACCTGCAACCAAACCGTTATGAGCGGTCCGCTCTGACCATTGAGCTACAGGCCCCAGCACGCAGACCCCGACTTAGCGCCGCCTGCGGGAGCCGGTCAATCGCGGGGCCGCGGCGGATCGAGATCGCGTTTACCGGATCGTTAAGATTTCGCGCCAAGTTTTTCGAAAGTCGAGGGGAAAACGGAGGTCGGAATGCATGCTGCGCTGAATCGCGCCGCCGCCGGGCGGGCCGAGGACGATGCGGACCTGCCCGTCGGCGTCGTCCGCGCGCGTGCGGACGGCGCGATCGTGACGGTCAACGCGCAGGCGCGGGCGCTGCTGGGGCTCGGCGACGGCGGCGAGACCCACGCGACCGGCTCGCTGTTCGGATGGCTCGGCGGAGATGGCGCGGCGCTGCGGTTGATCGCCCAACGGCTGCGCGCGCCGGGCGAGACGGCGCGGCGGCGGCTGACCGGACCGCAGGGCCGCCCGCTCGCCGTGACCCTGGCGCGGCGGCGCGACGGCGGACTGGTCGCCTTGCTGGAGGACGACGCGGCGACGGCGGCGCTGGAGCGTCAGGCGCATGAAGCGCGGGCGCGCTACGCCGCGCTCGCCGACTGGACGCCGCGCGCGGCGGTCTGGACCGTCGACCTTGCGGGCCGGATCGACAGCTGGAGCCAGTCCGCCACCCGATTCGAGGGGCTCGCCGCATGCGATGCGGTGGGGATGACGCTTGGGGAGCTGTTCGCCCGCGCGCAATTCGACGCCGACCCCGACGCGCTGATCGCGCAGGCCCTCGTGGAGGGCGCCGCGGAGGCGGAGGGCTGGCGGCGCGCCTGGGGCGAGGGCCACGCCTTCGTGCGGGCGACGTTGCGGCTGGTGCGCGACGCAGGCGGCGCGCCGTCGGGCTTCGTCGCCGTGTCCCGCGCGGCGGCGGAGGCGTCGGCGGAGTCGGAGGAACTCCGTCGGCTCGCCGCGACCGATCCGCTGACCGGCGTGCTCAATCGCCGGGCCTTCTTCGAGCGCCTCGAGAGCGGGCGGCGGATGGCGCTGGCGCGCGGGGCGGGGCCGGCGGCGATCCTGTGCGATCTGGACGCGTTCAAGCAGCTGAACGACGCGCATGGCCATGCGGCGGGCGACGCCGCGCTGCGCGCGCTCGCCGGCGCCGCGCAATCCATGTTGCGCGCGGGCGATCTGATCGGGCGGATCGGCGGCGACGAATTCGCTTTCGCCCTGCCCGGCGCCGACGCCGAGCGCGCCGCAGCGGTCGCCGAACGCCTGCGCCGCGCGGTCGAGACGCTCCATCTCTCCGACGGTCCGCTCGCATCGAGGGGGCTCGCCTTCACCGCGAGCTTCGGCGTCGCCGCGCCGGACGGCCCCGAGGAGGCGTTCCCCCAGACCCTCGCGCGCGCCGACGCCGCGCTCTACCGGGCCAAGCGCGCCGGGCGCAACTGCGTGGCCTCGGCCTGAGGTCGGGCGCTCAGGCCGCGAGCGCCTTGACGATCTGGTCGCAGAAGCGCGCCGCCGCGACCGGCAGCGTGCGCCCGCGCAGTTGGCAGACATGCAGCAGACCCGGGCGCGCGTCGCGCGCGTCGAGCGGGCGCACGCAGAGCCCGTCGTCGCCCTCGGAGAGCCCGATCGGGATCTGGAAGGTGATCAACCGCTCCGCCTGCACATGCGCGCGGAGGAACTCGAAGCTGCTGGACTCGACCGCCGGGCTCAGCCTGACGCTCGACCGCGCCAGCGCCGCGTCGAGGATGTGGCGCACCCCGTAGAGCGGCGTCGGGACGGCGACGGGCCAGAGCAGGCAATCGCGCAGCCGCACCGGCCCGTCGCCGGCGAGCGGGTGGTCGGCGGCCATCACGGCGCAGACCGGCTGCGGGACGGTGAGCAGCGTCTGCACTTCCGCCACGCGCACCGGTTCGAACACCAGCGCGATGTCGGCGGCGTGCTCGACCAGCGCCTGCTCGGCGACGTCGCGGTCGCGCAGTTCGACGCCGAAGGTCACCGCCGGGTGCAGCGCGCGATAGGCGGCGATCTGGCGCGGCAGGAAGCCGGGCAGCAGGGCCTGGCTGCAGGCGATGCCGACATGGCCGCGCCGCTCGCCCGAGAGGTCCGCGATCTGGCTGCGCACGCGCTCCATGTCGGCCATCTGGCTGCGGAAATGGTGGATCACCAGTTCGCCCGCTGGGCTGAGGCGCACGCCGCGGGGCCGGCGCTCGAACACCGGCGCGCCGAGCTCCGCCTCGAAGGCGAGAATGCGCCGGTTGAGCGCGGTATGGGTCAGCGCGAGTTGCTCCGCCGCCTTGCGGATCGAGCCCGCGCGGGCGACCGCGTCGATGATCCGCGGCAGGGTGTGGTGGCGCATCGCGGCGATCCTTGGTGAGCGGTGCGTTTCTCGCACCGGTGCGGCGCGAGATTAGCAGACGACAGTTCCACGCGGCGCCCCATACTGCGCCGCAACTGCGACCTGTCCCGAAACCGGCGCCCCCCCTGACAGCGGAGATTTGCGATGATCCCGACCCCCTTCCTCTCCCGCCGCGGCTTTCTCGGCGCCTCCGCAAGCGCGGCGGCCCTCGCCGCCGCCGGTCTGCCCGCGCGCGCCGCCGGGCTGACGGTGGGCTTCATCTATGTCGGGCCGCGCGACGATTTCGGCTACAATCAGGCCCATGCCGAAGGCGCCGCGGCGGTGAAGGCGATGGCCGGCGTGACCGTGATCGAGGAGGAGAACGTCGCCGAGACCGTGGACGTGCAGAAGTCCATGGAGAGCATGATCAATTTCGACGGCGCGGAGCTGATCTTCCCCACCAGCTTCGGCTATTTCGACCCCCACATCCTGTCGCTCGCGCCGAAATTCGCGGGCGTGCGCTTCCAGCACGCCGGCGGGCTGTGGACGGAGGGCGTCCACCCCGCCAATGTCGGCTCCTATTTCGGTTACATCGGGATGGGGCAGTATCTGAACGGCGTCGTCGCCGGGCACATGAGCGCGAGCAGGAAGCTCGGCTTCGTCGCCGCCAAGCCGATCCCGCAGGTGCTGATGAACGTCAACAGCTTCCTGCTCGGCGCCCGCTCGGTCGATCCTTCGATCACCTGCCAGGTGATCTTCACCGGCGAATGGTCGATGGCGGTGAAGGAGGCCGAAGCGACCAACGCGCTGGTCGATCAGGGCGCCGATGTGATCACCTGCCATGTCGACGGCCCCAAGGTCGTGATGGAGACCGCCGCCGCCCGCGGCGCCTACATCTGCGGCTACCACGCCGACCAGTCGGCGCTCGCGCCGGAGAAATACCTCACCGGCGCGGAGTGGAACTGGGCGCAAGTCTACACGCAGATGGCCCAGACCATGCTCGACGGCGGGACGATCCCGAACTTCGTGCGCGGCGGTCTGGCGGACGGCTTCATCAAGATGAGCCCGCTCGGCCCGGCCGTGACCGACCCCGCCCGCGCGCAGTTCGAGGCGACGAAGGCGGAGATCCTCAAGGGCGGCTTCGCGGCGTTGCGCGGGCCGCTCAACGACAACAAGGGGAACGTCATCCTCGGCGAGGGGCAGTCGCTGGTGGAGACCGACGTCGCGCTCGAGAGCATGGACTATCTCGTCGAGGGCGTGCTCGGCGCGACCTCGTGAGCGACCTGACCGCCGGCACGCTGGCGCCTGCGCGCGGGGAAGGCGCGCTCGCCGCCATCGCACGGCGCGCCGAAGCGGTGGCGATCCCGCTCGGCGCGCTCGTCGCCGGACTCGCCGCCTTCAGCCTGTTCCTCGCGGCGCTCGGCCATTCCCCGGCGACGTTCTACGCGCTCGTCTGGCAGGGCGGCTTCGGCACGGCGTTCAGCTGGGAGAACACGCTGTCGCGCGCGGCGCCGCTTCTGCTCGCCGCGCTCTGCGTGGCGCTGCCGGCCCGGCTGGGGCTCGTGGTGATCGGCGGCGAAGGGGCCATCGCGCTCGGCGGGCTCGGGGCGGCGGCGGCGGCGATGGCGGGCGGGCCGCTGGCCATGCCGCTGATGATCCTCGCGGCGATGGCGGCGGGGGGCCTCTGGATCGGCGCCGTCGGCTGGCTGCGGCACGCGCGCGGCGTGAACGAGACCATCGCCTCGCTGCTGATGGCCTACATCGCCATCGCGCTGTTCAACCACATCGTCGAAGGCCCGTTGCGCGACCCGGCGAGCCTCAACAAGCCGTCCACGGCCCCGCTGCCCGAGAGTTTGCGCATCGGCGACATGCCCGGCCTGGGCGTGCATTGGGGGCTGGCGGCGGGCGTTCTGGCCTGCGCGCTCGCGTGGCTTCTGATCGAACGCACGCGCTGGGGCTTCGCCGCGCGCATCGCCGGCGGCAATGTCCGCGCGGCGCAGTTGCAAGGGTTGCCCGTTGGGGCGCTGATCGTCGGCTTCGCGGCGCTCGGCGGCGCCTTCGCGGGACTGGTGGGCTATTTCGAAGTGACGGCGGTGCATGGCGCGGCCAACGCCTCGATCATCGCGGGCTACGGCTATTCCGGCATCCTCATCGCCTTCCTCGCCCGCCACAACCCGCTGGCGATCATCCCGGTGGCGATCCTCGTCGGCGGGCTGGAGGCGTCGGGCGGGCTCGTCCAGCGGCGCATGGGGCTGCCGGACGCGACGGTGCTGGTGCTCGAGGGCTTCGTCTTCGTGGCCATCCTCATGGCGGAGACGCTCTACGGCCGCTTCAAGGTCTTCGCCCCGGAACGCTGGGGGCGGCCATGACCGAGGCGGTGGATCTCGGCCTCTGGGGCGTTCCGCTCGCGATGCTGGCGGGCGCGATCCGCGTCTCGACTCCGTTCCTGTTCGTGTCGCTGGGCGAGTGCCTGACGGAGCGGTCGGGGCGGATCAATCTCGGCCTCGAAGGCACGCTCGTCTTCGGCGCGATGGCGGGCTACGCCATCGCCTACGAGACCGGCTCGCCCTGGGCGGGGGTGCTCGCGGCGGCGCTGTCGGGTGCGGTGTTCGGGCTCGTCCACGGGCTGCTCTGCGCGCTGCCGCGGGTCAACGACATCGCCATCGGCATCGCGCTGATGCTGCTGGGGATGGGCCTCGCCTTCTTTTTCGGGAAGCCCTACGTCCAGCCGGTCGCGCCGGACCTGCCCTCCATCCCCTTCGGCTTCTGGTCCGACATTCCGCAGGTTCGGGCGGCGCTCGACGTCAACGCGCTGTTCCTGATCGGACTGGCCCTCGCGCTCGGCATGGCGTGGATGTTCCGCGCGACGCGCGTCGGGCTGATCGTGCGCGTCGTCGGCGACGGGGCCGAGGCCGCCCGCGCGCTGGGCGTCAACCCGCTGCGCGTGCGCGCGCTTTCGACTGCGGCGGGCGGCGCGCTCGCGGGGGTCGGGGGCGCCTATCTCTCGCTCTACTATCCGGGCAGCTGGAACGAGGGGATCAGCTCGGGGCAGGGCCTGATGGCCGTGGCGCTGGTGATCTTCGCGCGCTGGAGCCCGGTCAACTGCTTCTGGGCGGCGCTGCTGTTCGGCGGCGCCGGCGCGCTCGGGCCGGCGCTGCAGTCGGTCGGCGTGACCGGGGGCTACTACCTGTTCAACGCGGCGCCCTACGTGCTGACGCTCGGCCTGCTGATCGCGTCGAGCTCGCCGTCGCGCGCGCTGGCCGGCGCGCCCGCCGCCCTTGGCTTCAACCGATAGAAGGACTTACGACATGAGCGGTCTCGGCGGGCTCAACAAATCCCCCAACGGCGTGGTGGTGGGGCTGGTCCAGCTCCAGCTTCCCGTGGTGGCGACGCCAGACGACGTGGCGGCGCAGACGGCGCGCATCGTCGAACTGGTGGCCAAGGCGCGGCGCAACATGGCGACGATGGACCTTGTCGTGTTCCCGGAATACGCGCTGCACGGCCTGTCGATGGACATCAACCCCGCGATCATGGTCGAGCGCGACGGGCCGGAGACGGCGGCCTTCGCGAAAGCCTGCCGCGACAACCGCATCTGGGGCTGCTTCTCGATCATGGAGCGAAACCCCGGCGGGATGCCTTACAATGTCGGGCTGATCTACGACGATCGGGGCGTCGAGCGGCTCTACTATCGCAAGCTGCACCCCTGGGTTCCGGTCGAGCCGTGGGAGCCGGGCGATGTGGGGATCCCGGTGATCGACGGCCCGAACGGCTGCAAGCT
>NZ_DAIQNN010000132.1:0-5938 GCF_036788415.1 Rubrimonas sp.
CGGAGGGCTGATATCGGCCATCGGAAAGCTTCTGTCTGGAAAGAGGTCTCGGCAAGCCGAACCTTCCAGGCGGGAGCGCCGCACACGAAGCTCGCCCCACGCCGCGCAGCGGTTTCGTTCAATCCCCCTTCTCAAACGCGCTCTCAAGGTGTCCAGCCGATCCACAACGATGTATCAGAAGCAAAAATCGTTTATGTTTTTTTCACAAAATTGCGGTATTTAATCCCCTGTGCTTGAAACATTTATTTTATTTGAAAGTTTCCCTTTTTATAATGGGTAGAATTTATATGGAGTGTTTAATCACCGATATTTAGACGATCGCGAACTGTCAGGTCATCGGCGCTCTTCCACTGACCGTGAGCGGGCCGCGGGCGCGAAAGACTGCAGACGCCCCGGTCCCGTAGCTGCGCAGACCCCACCGTCCGCGACGCCAATCCGCTTGCGCCGCTCCAACTTCACTCCGGAGGGGCGGCGTCGGGCAAAGCGGCCCGTCCTGATTCACTTCCCGGCGATCCGACCACGCGCCCGACGGGCGCGCCTGGTGGCCGCGCTTCTTTCCAAAGGGTGTCGCATGACCCAGTTCTCCATCGGTCTCTCGATCGCCGCCAGACCCATCCAGAACCATCAGGATAAGCTCGATCCCGACAAAGGGGGACAGGTCGACACGGCGCTCGACGCGCCGGTCATCTTCTCGGTCTCGCTGTCGTCCGGCGCGGTCTCAACCGGCGACATCGTCGCCATGATCGTCGCATGCGAAGGCAACCCTGCGCCGACGCTGGCCTATCGCTGGCGGCTCGACGGCGCGCTCATCTCTGGCGCAGAGTCCGCGAGCTACGCGACGACCGTGCGGGGCGTGCTGGTCGGCGAGGCCCGCGCCGTCAACAGCGTCGGGGAGACGGCCTGGATCGCGAGCCCGGCGCTCGTGGTGACCGCGACCGCGCCCATGCCAATGGGTGCGCCAACCGTGACGGGCGGCATCGAACTGGCCATGCTGTCTTTCGCCGCCGCGCCTGCCGACGGCGGTTCGCCGGTCGATCTCTACGGCTACGAAGTCGCATCGGCGGACGATGCGGCGTTCGCGGCGCCGGTGGCGCTCGGGATGCAGGCCGAGCGCATGCCCGACGTGGCGATCTCCCCTCTGGCGGCGGGAAGCTATATCGCGCGGACCCGTGCGCGGAACGCTGCGGGCTGGGGCGCGTGGTCGCCGCCGAGCGCCGCGGCGAGTGTCTCGACCGCCGCCACCGCTCCTGCGGCGATGGACGCCCCGTCCGTCGAAACGCTGTCGGGCGCGGCGCTGCGCGCGACGCGCGCACCCGCGCCGGCGGATGGCGGATCGGCGATCACGTCCTACGATCTGCGCCATTCAGTCGATGGATCCTCCTGGATCGTCGTCGCGGATGTTGCGGCCAGTCACGATCTGATCGATTTGCCCAGCGGCGCGACACACTTCGTTCAGACGCGCGCGGTCAACGCCGTCGGCGCGGGTCCGTGGTCGCCGTCCGCCTCAGGGACGACATGGATCGCCCCCGTCCTCTCGTCGGTCGAACTGTCGCCCGCCGCGCCCTTCGTCGGCGACGTGGTGACCGCGGCGGTCCTCGTCACCGGCGCGCCGCCCCCAACGCTGGAGTATCGTTGGCTGCTTGACGGCGCCACGATTGCGGAAGCGACAGCCGCGAGTTGCATAATCGCCGCGCCTGGCGTCCATTGCTGCGAGGTCCGTGCGACCAACAGCGCAGGGCAGACACCCTGGGTGGCGTCTGGCGATGTTGCAGCGCTGGGCCCGCCGCCAGTCCTGGATGCGGACGACGCGACTCTGGTGGACGCGCAAACGTCGCCGAGCGCGGTCTATCTGTGGGCGGACGAGCCGCCTGCGGGTTACGCCATCGAGGTGCGCGCGCCGGGAGACGCGACCTATCGCACGACGCCGGCCGGCTGGTCGCTCCTGCCCGCCGCCGCAGGCGTCGAAGCGGAGGCGCTCGTGCGCTATCGCGGGACGTTTGCGACCAGCGACCCGCCTCTCTCGATCGCAGCGACGCCGACAGCGCAGGCCGCAAACTCTTACGCCGTGTTCCGCGACACCGTTCTGACGCGGGCGGCGCAGGGCGTGACATGGGCCGCGGCGGGGCTCGACGCAGCCGCCGCGCGCACGGCGCTATGGGCCGGGACCGCGCTCGGCGCCCTGACGCTTTCGGGCGGGTCGGTGGTGACGCCCGCAGAGGACGGCGGGCTGACGCATGACGGGTCGGCTGTCGTCGTCGCGGACGGGGCCGCCGCCGCGCCTGAGACATTCACCGTCGCGCGGATGGCGACGGTCAACATCGGGGCGAGCAGCGCGTCGGCGTGGACCTATTTCGGCGGGGCGTTCGGCACGACCGGGACGTCGGTCGATCTCGCGGGTCGCGTCATCACGCGCACGGCGGGCGGAAGCACGACGCCGATGTCCCTCACGCTCTACTCCAACCACGGCGCACCCGGAGGATACCTGCGCCCCGGCGACACGCTGACGTTCAGCGTGTCGGGCAACTGCACAGCAGTCGGAACGTTCGGGATCGGCATCCAAGGAACAAGCGACGTCTGGGCGACGGGCGGCAACGCCAACCCGATCTCAACCGGCGCGTGGAGCTACACCGGAACCATCACCGTTCCCGCCGCGCGCGACTCCAGCTATTTCGGGCATGCGATCCGCATCCGCTTCGACGCGGCGTTCGCCGGAACCATCGACCTCGACAGCTTCACGATCTCAGGGCCGCTGGCCCTGCTCGAAACCGTGACCGCGAAGGTTCTGGGCGGCGCTGCTCCGGGGGCCGTCGCGCCGATCATCATCGACGAAACGTCCGCGTCGGCTGACGGCTACGACGTGACGATCTCCCTCGGCTCCGCGTCGGGCGAGCCCCCGCCGACCGGCGAAGTCGTCTCGATCCTGATCGACGATGTGGAGATTGTCGGAGAGACAGAGCCAGAGCCGGAGCCGGAACCGGAGGGCAGCCCCGCCCTGGCCGAGCCCTACTCGGAAATGACGCTGCTCAAGACGTGGCAAAGCAACGTCAACGCATATGACGAATACGAGATCGGCGATCTGAGCGCGCAGGGCAATCACTGGGGGCAGATCGAGCCCTACACGTCGAAGCTTTACACCGCGTCTGACGGGACGCCCGTCATGCGCACCGAGATCGACACGGCCTACACCGGCGGCGTCAAGGGCGCGCCCTATCTGCTCGTCGGCGCGCACTACAACATCACGTCGCCGGGCAACCCGTTCGTCACCGGGTCCGACCCCGGCAAGCTGCTGTCCACCATCTCGACGCTCGCCGCTTCGACCGCGCTGAAAGAGGACACGGCGGAGCCGAACGGGCCGCTTACGACCGGCGTCGATGCGGCGTCCTATTTCTGGGCGTTGCAGGTCTACGCCTCGACGGTGCGCACGACGGATTGGCCGGGCGCAGGCGGCCAGTGGTTCGATATCCAGATCAGGATGCGCCACGTCGCCGGGTCCGACCTCGCCAAGCCGACGACATCCGGCGCGGTCATCACCGGCCTGAGCGTCGGCGGAAAGACCTGGCACGCGCATGTTTCGACCGGCGGCGCGCCGTCGTCGAGCGGGCGCTTCTACGTCTTCTATCCCGACGCGGATTATGCGCCCGGCGACGCCGTGACCGATCTCGACGTCAAGGCGTTCATCGCGGCGGCCATCGCGCATCACGGGACAGCGGACGTCTACGTCTACGGCGTCGAGACATGGATCGAGCCGCGCTGCGGCGTGCTCGACCTCGCGAGCGTCGGCCTCGACGTGACGCTCGACGGCGCAAGCTATGGAGTCGCGTGATGCCCACATGGACGCCTGAAACCCGCACGCTCGCGCTCGACGGCCCGGCGACGGTGCAATGGACCGTGCGCTGGACGAACAGCGAAGGGACCGCCGACAGCACGGGCGAGATCGTCGTCGCCGCCGTGGCGCCGGCCGCCGCGACATCGGTCACGTTGCTCCCCGCCGACTTCACGCTCGTCGCGGGGGTGATCGAGCCGAACACTGGCGGGCTCGGCTTCGACACGCTGAGCGCGCCGCTCGACAGTTCCACGATCCTCGACGCGCGGCGCACACTCGCCGGGCTGACGGACGGGGCCTATCGGGTGGAAGTTCTCCACCACGACGAAGCGGACGGGCCTGGGACGCTGGAGCTGTGGGTCGGCGACGTCCTTTGCGCGTCGCGGCTGATGATCTACGAGCCCACCGGCGACCTCGCGCCGACTGCGGCGAACCTGATCACATGGACGATCCCCGCGATCAACCTGCGCGCCGACGACGTGCTGCGCGTCGTCTGCCGCCCGGCGAACGGCGAGCCGGGGCGCATCCGCTCCGTCGCGCTGGAGCGCGTTGGCGACATCGACCTCGACCTTGCACCTGACACGCCGCCGGGCGGAGGCAGCAGTTCGGATGCGCTGACCGGCTCGGGGACGCTGGACCTCGCAACGGCGATCTCGCATTACACCATCGACGCGCCGGTGGGCGTTTCGACGATCCGCGGCTACACGTTGGCGGGCTTCGAGCCCGATCACCCCGACCTCGCCGACGCGCATATCTACACGGTGACGTCGCTCGCCAACACAGAGACCCTTGGCACGCTGCGTCATGCGCTGAAGGCGGGAACGGCCAACGCGGACGGCAAGACCAAGGGTCCGCGTCTCGTCGTGTTCGCCGTTTCCGGCGTGATCGCGACGGGAAGCAGCACCGTCGATGCGACCCGCAACAATACATGGGTCAACGGCCACGTCGCCCCCGGCCCCATCGTCATCACGGGCTGCGGTTTCAAAATCCGCTACTCGAATATTTTGTTCGAGGGCGTCTATTGCCAGCTCGGGGCTCCAGCGAACGTCTCGGCGGCCGACAACTCCAAGGGGATCAGCATCAACCGCTCGGCGCAGACCGGAGAGAACAACGTCCTGGACTGCGGCGCGGTTCAGTGCGCCTTCTTCAACGGCGTTGACGAGGCCCCCAGCACCTTCATCGGCGGAACCTATCCGGTGAACATCGTCCGCCCGGTGTTCAGCGACAACACCATCTCGCACGGCTACCGAGCGCCGAATCTGACCGGGGCTTGGGCCAACTGGCACGAGACCAGACACAATTACGGGACGCTCATCAGCGGAGGGACGTGGAACGCCTTCGTCGGCGAGTGCGTCCATGCCGGGTGCGACCATCGCACGCCTGTCGGCAAGCGCGCGTCCACCATGGTCGTCTATGGGTGCTTCACCCACGACATCAACGTGAACACCTATCGGCCAATCCAGCTTTACGACACCAACGACAACGGGGTTGGGGTCGGAGAGTCCACATTCCCGCTGCTCGCGAACGGCTCGATCAAGGCCGAGCGCCACGTCACCGCGATCGGCAACTATTTCGAGCCGGGCGAGCTGTGCGGGACGAAAACCCTTCCGACCGCCTACATTCAGGAACGCAACAGCAGCACGTCGATTTGCCGCTTTTTCACCAAGGCGAACCGCTTCGACGACACGCTTGCGGCGAACCAGTTCACAGGTGCGCTGGGGGCTGACAACACCGCGCCCGCCGTCGTCCCGGCCACCTACCGCGTCGCATCGCCCGTTCCGCTCGTCTGGCCGGATCGCCTGCCGACGCATCCCTCGGAGACGCGGGCCTGGACGCTGGCCCATGCCGGGCCGCGCCCGAACAACCGCGCGGCGGTTCCGCTGTTCAACACCTACATGGCCGCCATCGCCGCGCAGCGGGCCAAGGCGCGGTCGGTGCGCGACCAACTCTATCTCACGACGACGGCCACGCCGTCGCTCGGAACGCTCGGCTCGTGGACGGCCCCGACCCTGCCGAGCAACCCTTGGGCGACCGAGGCGAACGGGTTCCTGCGCGTCGTCAACTGGATGCACCAGCTTCGCGCCGATCTTGGCGGGACGCCCTTCGGCAATGTGG
>NZ_DAIQNN010000133.1:0-5908 GCF_036788415.1 Rubrimonas sp.
GCCATGCCGAGCCGCCGCGCAGCCTCCGCGTCGCCCTCCGCCGCGCCGAGCGGCGCCCAGTCCGTGCGCGCGCCGCCCTCGCCTAGGCTCACGCCGCCCATCGACGAGTTGAAGTGCGAGATCGGCTCGGACACGCCATAGAACATCAGCCCGATGCCCATGCCCGCGGCGAACAGCATCGCGAACCAGCCCGTATAGCTGTAGTCGGGCGTCGCCTCGACTCCGCCGATCCGCACGCGGCCCAGCGGCGAGAGGATCAGCGCTAAACAGAGAATGACGAAGATGTTCGCCGCGCCGAGGAAGAACCAGTCGAGATTGGACGTCAGCGCGTCGCGCACCGCGGTGAAGACCGGCTCGACTTCGTTCTGCAGCGCCATGGTCAGCATGGTGAAAGCGACGACGGTCAGCCCCGAAACGAGGAACACCGGATTGTGCACGTCGAGGCCGAACGGCCCGATCCGCCACTCGACATTGTCCTGCCCGATCTCGTAATCGGTCTCGATGGGCGTGACTTCGCCTTCCGGCTCCGGGATGCCTTCCACTTCCGTCTGGTCGGACATCGTCTCTCCTTTCGGGGGCGAGGGCGAAAAGGCGCGTTCAGCGCACCAGCGTCACCGAGCTGGGCGCACGGCGCGCGACATCGGCGCCATGCGCCGCGCCTTGCGCCGCCGCAAGGGCGGCGAGCTTGTGCGCGTATTTCTTGGGGTCATGCGCGACGGCGCCCGACGCCGCCCCAGTCACGCCGGCGAAACAGAGCGCGCCGCCCGCTGACTTCGCAATGCTCGCACCGACTTCGAACGCCTTGTGAAGCTCTTCAATGCGCCCGAGATCGACAGGTATCATGGCCTTGCGAAACATGAACCCTCCACTTGCCGTTTTATTGGCTTTACTGACGCCGGGGTGGGGCGCGCATTCGATTGCGATACTGTGACACACCGCGCATGGCGGAGTCCACCCCGGCGGTCGCCCGGCGCCGCCCTTGCCTTCGCGCGCGCGCCGCAGTAAGCACCGCGCTTCATCGACTCGTCCGGCTGAAATGGGCTGCCGCGGCGGGTCTGCTTAGTTCTTCGATCAGGAGACCGAAATGCCCAAGCTGAAGACCAAATCGGGCGCCAAGAAGCGCTTCAAGGTCACTGCGACCGGCCGCGTGAAAGTCGCGCAGGCCGGCAAGCGCCACGGAATGATCAAGCGGACGAACAAGTTCATCCGGAATGCGCGCGGCACAACCGTGCTCAGCGCGCCGGACGAAAAGATCGTCAAGCAGTTCATTCCCTACATGTAAGGAGGCGCGCAGATGTCCCGAGTCAAGCGCGGCGTAACCGCCCACGCCCGTCACAAGAAGATCATCGATCAGGCGAAAGGCTATTCCGGCCGCCGCAAGAACGTCTTTCGCGTTGCGAAGCAGGCGGTCGAGCGCGCGCAGCAATACGCCACGCGCGACCGCAAGACCCGCAAGCGCAACTTCCGCGCGCTGTGGATCCAGCGGATCAACGCCGCCGTCCGCATGGTGGATGAGAGCCTGAATTATTCGCGCTTCATCGACGGCCTGACCAAGTCGGGCGTCGAGGTGGACCGCAAGGTGCTCGCCGATCTCGCCGTGCACGAGCCCGACGCCTTCGCCGCGATCGTCCACAAGGCCCGCGCCGCGCTCGCCTGAGCCGACGCGACCGCGCGACTCCGAACGCCCCGCCCGCAAGGCGGGGCGTTCGCGTCTCATGGCCTCTCAGCGCGGGATCAGCGCCCAGTAATCGAGGTCGAGCAGCACTTCCGGCGCATATTTCCCCTCCGCTCCGCGCAGCGGGAACGCCGAGGCCGGGCGGTTCTTCACCGCCACCAGCCGCAACCGCAGCGCGCCCACCGTCGGATTGGCCGTCTCCGCCTTGTCGAGCACTTCCGACCAGGCGAACACCGTGTCGCCGGCGTAGCAGGGCGCGGCGTGCGTCCCGGCGTTGATCGCCACGATGATCTGCGCGTTCGCCAGCCCGTTGAACGACAGCGCGCGGGCGAGGCTGATCACATGGCCCCCATAGATCAGCAGCTTGCCGTCCTCGCGCGTCGTGACGTTGAAATGCACCTGCGAGGTGTTCTGCCAGAGCCGGGTCGCGAGCATGTGCTCGGTCTCCTGGATGGTCGAGGCGTCGACATGGTCGATCTTCTCGCCCACCGCGTAATCGCCCCAGCGCCACGGCTCGCCGGCGAGACCGAAATCATAGCCGGAGAAGTCGAGCCCCCCGGGAATGGCGAGCGTCTCGGCGGCGACCGCCGCGTCGAGCTTCGGCGCGACCGCCTCAGGCGCTGGCGCGTCGAGGTCGCGCTTGCGCACCATCACCCAGCGCACCCAGCTCATCACCGGCGCGCCGGCCGCATCGGTCGCGGTCGAGCGCACCCAGACCACGCCGCTGCGACCGTTGGAGTTCTGCCGCAGCCCGATCACCTCCGAGGTCGCCCGGATTTCGTCGCCGGGATAGACCGGGCGCAGGAAGCGGCATTCGGCGTAGCCGAGATTGGCGACCGCGTTGCGCGAGATGTCCGGCACGGTCTTGCCGAAGGCGACATGGAAGCCGATCAGCTCCTCCAGCGGCGCGCGCGGCAGGCCGCAGGCGCGCGCGAAGGCGTCGGAGGAGGGGATCGCGAAACGGGTTGGGTAGAGGGCGGCGTTCATCGCCCGCTCGCCCTCGGTCACGGTGCGGGGCGCGGCGTGTGTGAGCACCTGCCCGAGCCTGAAATCCTCGAAGAAATTGCCGGCGTTGGTCTTTTCCATCGCACCCTCCGCTGTTCGGGGGGCGAAGCTATGTTGCGGCGCAACAGAAGGCAATCGAGCGCATCGTCCAGCGAAACGATATGTCGCGGGGCGGGGCCGCGGCCTCAACTCGGAAACGGCGACAGGCCGAAGACTTTCCAGTGGATCATCGCGACCGCGCCATAGACGACGACGCCAGCGACGATGGCGATGGCGTCCTTCTTCACCGGGCTCTTCGGCGGGCGGACCCACGCGCCGTCGCGGCGGTTGAGCAGGATCATGTGCAGGACCGCCCAGGCCCCGAGGCCCCCGAACAGCAGCACCGCCCGCCCGGTCCCGTTGGCCAGGATGTGCGCGACCGACCAGATCAGCGCCGCCGTCAGCATCGGGTGGCGGATCACCTGCCGGACGTTGGACTTCATGTGCCCCGCGCCGAGCAGGATCATCGAAAACAGCATCAGCAGGTTGTTGAGATGCCAGCCCCATGTCGGCGGCGTGAAGACATTGGCGTAGCCGCCCTCGATGGCGTAGCCCCAGACCATCAGCGCGATGGCGAGCACGCTCGCCGCCGTGACCGCGATCTTCACCGGCCCCTCGCCCCACTGGCCGACGAGCGCCGCATGCGAGGCGGGGGCGGCGGCCTTGTAGACATGCGGGATGGTCCACAGCAGCAGGCCGAGCAGGATCACGAGCATGGGATTCGCGCCTTGTGAGGGAGGTCCGACGCCGTGATGCCCTCAGGCGGCCTCGGCTTCAAGCCTCGCGATGGCCTGCGCTTCGGCGATCACGCGCCGCGCGCTCTCGACATGGAGGTTCTCGACGATGCGCCCGTCGACCACCGCCACGCCCTCGCCGCGCGCCTGCGCCTCGGCGAAGGCCGAGATCATCCGCTCGGCCAGCGCCACGTCGTCCGGCGACGGGGCGAAGACGTCGTTGGCGATGGCGATCTGGTCGGGATGGATCAGCGTCTTGCCGTCGAAGCCGTAATCGCGCCCCTGCGCGCAGGCCGCGCGCGTGCCCTCCGCGTCGCGGAAGGCGTTGTAGACGCCGTCGATGCAGGCGAGCCCATGCGCCCGCGCCGCCAGCAGGCACCAGCCGAGCGACGCGGCGAGGTTCAGCCGGTCGGGCGTGTGCGCGGCGCGCAGCTCCTTCACCAGGTCGTTGGTGCCCATCACGAAGCAGGCCATGCGCGGGCCGGTGGCGATCTCGGCGGCGCGCAGCACGCCCATCGGCGTCTCGACCATCGCCCAGATCGCCGTGTCGACCGGCGCCTGGTGATAGGTCATCCGCGCGTCGGCCTCCTCGATCATCTCCCGGCTCTCGACCTTGGGGATCAGGATCGCGTCGGGCCCCGCCGCGCAGGCCGCGACCAGATCGGCGGCGCCCCAGGGCGTGTCGAGCCCGTTGATGCGGATCACGACTTCGCGCTCGCCGAAGCCGCCCTCCAGCACCGCCGCCTTGACCAGCTCGCGCGCCGCCGCCTTCTCCGACGGCGCGACGGCGTCCTCGAGGTCGAGGATCAGAGAATCGGCGGGCAGGCTGCGCGCCTTCTCGAGCGCGCGCGCCTTGGAGCCCGGCATGTAGAGCACGGACCGGCGGGGACGGTGTCGGGCGGGCATTCCACAGCCTCCTTGCGCATGGTTGTCGCGCGGACGCAGACGACGCAACTTTCTTGCGTCGATACGGGAAATGCTGCGCTGCGGCAAGAGGGCGAGACGGTTCTGCGACAGTTGCGGCGCCGCCCTCGCGCGCTCAGACCCCTGAGGGAATGTTGGTGGGGTCGCGCCGCACCCCGCGCGGCGCCGTCAGCGCCTTCCAGGTCGACAGCGCGACATTGGCGGCGGGGAAGGCGGGGCGGGGCACGAACCTGCCGCGGCCCGGCTGGGGCTGGCTGTTCTGGCCGTGCGCCCAGACGACGTCGCCCCGGCTCAGCGTGCAGCGGGGCAGGGCGGTCACCTTATGGCCCTCGAACACGTTGTAATCGATGATCGATTTCTGCGACGCCGCCGAGATCGTCTTCGACAGCTTGGGATCCCACACGACGATGTCGGCGTCCGCGCCCTCGACGATCGCGCCCTTGCGCGGATAGATGTTGAGGATTTTGGCGATGTTGGTCGAGGTGACGGCGACGAACTCGGAGGGCGTCAGCCGCCCGGTCTCCACCCCGTGGGTCCAGAGCACCGACAGCCGGTCCTCGAGCCCGCCGGTGCCGTTGGGGATCATCGGAAAGCCGCTCAGCCCCATGCGCTTCTGCGCGGTGGTGAAGGCGCAATGATCGGTCGCCACGACCTGCAGCGAGCCCGATTGCAGCCCGGCCCAGAGGCTCGCCTGATGGTCCTTCGAGCGGAAGGGCGGCGACATCACCCGCTGCGCTGCGTGGTCCCACTCCTTGTCGAAATACTCGCTCTCGTCGAGCACCAGATGCTGCACCAGCGGCTCGCCATAGACGCGCATCCCCTTGGCGCGCGCGCGCCGGATCGCCTCATGCGCCTGCTCGCAGGAGACGTGGACGACATAGAGCGGCACGCCCGCGGCGTCGGCGATCATGATGGCGCGGTTGGCGGCCTCGCCCTCCACTTCCGGCGGGCGCGAGAAGGCGTGGCCTTCCGGGCCGGTCACGCCCTCCTCCATGTATTTCTTCTGGAGTTCGGCGACGATGTCGCCGTTCTCGGCGTGGACGAGCGGCATCGCGCCGAGTTCGGCGCAGCGACGGAACGAGGCGAACATCTCGTCGTCGTCCACCATCAGCGCGCCCTTGTAGGCCATGAAATGCTTGAAGGTGTTGACGCCGCGCTTCACCACTTCGGCCATCTCGGCGTGGATGGTCTCGGTCCAGTCGCAGATCGCGACGTGATAGCCGATGTCGACGCAGATCTGCGGCGCCGATTTGCGGTCCCAGTCCTCCATCGCCTTCAGGATCGAGCCGTCGGGGCCGGGCAGCACGAAATCCACCAGCATGGTGGTCCCGCCCGAGGCGGCGGCGAAAGTGCCGCTCTCGAAGGTCTCGGCGGCGGTCGTGCCCATGAAGGGCATTTCCATGTGGGTGTGCGGGTCGATGCCGCCCGGCATGACATAGGCGCCCTCGGCGTCGATGGTCTCGTCGCCCTTGAGGTCGGGGCCGATCGCCCTGATCGTCTCGCCCTCGATCAGCACGTCGGCCTTCCACGC
>NZ_DAIQNN010000134.1:0-5892 GCF_036788415.1 Rubrimonas sp.
GGAGAATGCCGCCGGAGAGGCCACCGACCCAGTCAGCCCACACCCGCGATCATGGAGTCTAGTGGCCGCCCAGCACCAGCGTGCGGATCGGCAGGAGCAGCGCCTGACTGCGCAGCAGGATCGCATGCACGATGCCGATGGTGTCGACCGCATGCAGGACGAGGCGGGTCCCGAAGCCCAGATCGGGGTCGGACAGGCGGTCGTGATTGCTGGTGTAGGCGTTGACGATGCAGCGGCTGCCCGGCGGCACGCCCTCCATGCCGTCCGGATGCAGCGGCTCCAGCGCCGCCAGCACCGTGCCGGGCGCGCGCAGCGCGGCGACGTCCACCAGCTGATCGGCTGTGCGCAACTGCCCGTCGGCGATGACGGTCTGCACCGCCGTGATCACCAGCGGGATCACGGTGAGCGGCTTGGACAGGCACACCGCCTCGGCGTACATGCCGGTGCGGATCACCTGCGCCTCGAGCTGCCCGAAGCCCGCGGCGATGCGCTGGCGGCCCGAATCCTCGGGGATCAGCACGCCGGCGGGCCGCATGAACGGGTTCACCACGTCGCCGACGCGCAGCAGGAACTGCTCGACGCGGCCCGACACGCCGGCGCGCACCACGGTCTTGTCGAGCTGGGTCTGCGCCTCCTGAAGCGCGGCCTCGGCGCTGGCGCGGCGGGCGGGAAGCTGCACGGCCAGCCGCGCCTCGACCGCCTCGACCGCCGCCACGGCGGAGTCCACCGAGCCTTGACGCGTCTCGACGATCTCCTCGAGCCGCTCGATCTCGCGCCGCGGCACGACGTCGGGGTTGCGCTGCGCGAGCGTCTGCTTGTTCTGAAGCTCCTCCAGCGCCTGCCGATACGACGCCTCCGCGGTGCGCACCCCGCCTTGCGCCGCGGCGAGATCGGCGGTCGCGACCGAAGCGTCCGCCTCGACTTCCTCGATGCGCCGCTGCGCCGTCTCGAGCGCCGCCTGCTGCACGCTGTCGTCGAGGCGCAAAAGCGGCTGGCCCGCCTCGACCGCGGCGCTGGTCGTGACGAACACTTCGGCCACGCGGCCGTTGATCTCCGGCACGATGGGAACTGTGCGGAACACCGAAGACGCCGAAGTCGTCGAGGGGTGGAAGTAGAAGATCGCGGTGATCAGCAGAACCGTCAGGATGACGCAGCCTGAAATGCCCAGCCGCAGCTCGTACCAGACCGAGAACAGCGTGATCTCTCGCCCGAACCGCTTCCCTTGCGCGTAGCGGCGATAGAGATAGTCGGGAAAGATCGTGAAGAGCGAGCAGATCAACAGCTCAAGCATCGCGCGAGCCCCCATGCGGGGCGGGGGAGTTCGCGTCCACTGGAGGCGGCGTGTCCGCGTCCAGCGGCGCGTGGCCGCCCGCGATCCGCTCCAGAGACCCGGCGATGCTGCGCACCGGAGTGGAGATGTCCGGCAAATCGATCAGCGCCAGCAGCAGCCCCGCCACCCAGAAGGCGTGGACATGGGTGAAGAGCGCCAGCAGCCCCAGCACCGCGACGATCTCGAACTGGAGCTTGTGCGAGCGATGCGCCAACCGCTCCGGCAGCGTATGCAGCCAGAGGATGCCCGCGAGACCGCCGAAGAGCGCGAGCAGCAGGAAGATCGCCACATTGACCATCATCGGGTCGGAGCCGTCGGCGGCGGGCGCGAAGAAGGGCAGGTGCTCGGGGGCCAGCGCGTGCGTCGCGTCGCTCATCGGGGGTCCTCGGGGCGGCTGCGTCTGCGCACAGCGGTAGCCCGACGCGCCGCGCGGATAAAGCCGGAATCGGTCGGCGATCAGCTTTCGGAGAACTCCGCGATCAGATGGTCGACCACTGCCCGCAGCGCCTCGGGCTCGTCGGCGCCGGCGTCCTGCGCCGCCTTGAAGGCCGCGCGCTGACGGTCGGCGGAGGAACCTTCTGCGACGATGCGGCGGGCGTGGCGCAGTTCCTGCGCGCAGCCGAGCGCCTCGGCGTCGTCGCGGCACAGGTCGATCAGCTCCTCGATCAGATCGGCCATCGGCGCCATCTGGGCGCGTCCGTGATCGACCAGCTTGCCGGCGGCGCCGTAGCGCTGCGCGCGCCAGCGGTTCTCGCGGATCAGCGTCGCGGGGTAGAGCCGCCAGCGCTGGTTGCGCCCGCGCAGGCGGTAGAGATAGGCGAAGACCGATTGATAGAGCGCGGCCAGACACGCCGCGTCGTCGATGCGCGAACAGACGTCGGTGATGCGCTGCTCGACGGTGGGGAATTTCGCCGAAGGGCGGATGTCCCACCAGATCTTGGTCGCGTCCTCGACGCAGCCCGCCTGCACCAGATGCGCGACCAGACGGCGATACTCGCCATAGCTCGACATGGTGTCGGGCAGGCCGGTGCGGGGCAGGGCGTCGAACACGGTCAGGCGGTAGGAGGCGAGGCCCGTGTCCTCGCCGTCCCAGAAGGGCGAGGAGCAGGACAGCGCGAGTATGTGCGGCAGGAAATAGGCGGCCTGGTTCATCAGGTCGATGCGCAGATCCTCGTCCTCGACGCAGACATGGACGTGCATCCCGCAGATCAGCAGCCGGCGCACGGCGGCGCCGAGATCGGCGCGCAGTTCGTCGTAGCGGGGCTTGCGGGTGTGGGTCTGCGCGCGCCAGCGGGCGAAGGGGTGGGTGGAGGCCGCGATGGCGGCGTAGCCGAATTGCGCGCAGGCCTCGGCGACGCCCTTGCGCAGCGCGGCGAGTTCGTCCCGCGCGTCGCCGATGCGGGCGTGCGGGCGGGTGCCGACCTCGATCTGGCATTGCAGATATTCCGGCGTCACCCGCTCGCCGACGCGATCGGCGCAGGCGGTCAGGAAGTCCGGGTCGGGCTCGGCGACGAGGTCGCGCGTCTCGCGGTCGACGACGAGGTATTCCTCCTCGATCCCGACTGTGAAGCTCGGTCGCGGCGCCATCGCGGTCCCTCCCATGTTTTTCCCAAAGTTTACGGGCGGGTCGGCGCGGGACCAAAGCCTTAATCGGCCTTCGCGGGGCCTCGGCGCAGCGCCGCGCGCAACTCGGCCCGGCTGACGCCGCCGAGCAGGGCGACGAGACCCGCATAGAGCGCGCCCCCGCCGCCCACGAGCAGCGCCAGCGCCGCCCAGCGCAGCAGGGGATCGGCGAGCCATCCGGCCAGCGCCCATGCGGCGCCGGCCAGCGCCGCGCCCATCAGGGCCGAGGCCGCCAGCAGGCGCGGCGCGCGGCGGCGCAAGGCGGCGTCGGGCGCCAGAGCGTCGCCGAAGCCCCGCGCCCCGCGCAACAGGAGCCACATATTGAGCCAGCCCGCGACGGAGGTGCCGAGCGGAATGGCCAGCCACCCCACCGCCAGCGCGCCGAACGCCGAGATCGCGGTGTTCGCCGCCATCGCCCAGACGGCGCAGCGCAGCGGCGTCACCATGTCCTCGCGGGCGAAATAGGCGGGCTGGACGACCTTCTGGAGCACGAAGGCCGGCAGGCCGAGGCCGAACAGCGCCACCGCCGCCGCCGTCGCCGCCGCGTCGTCCGCCGTGAAGGCGCCCCGCTCGAACAGGGTCGCGACGATGGGGCCGGGAATGGCGACGAGCGCGGCGCTCGCCGGCAGCGTCAGCGCCAGCGCGAATTCCGACGCCCGCGCGGCGGCGTCGCGCGCGCCGCCGGCGTCGCCCGCGCGCAGGCGCCGCGACAGCTCCGGCAGCAGCACGACGCCGACCGCGACGCCGACCACGCCGAGCGGCAGCTGGTAGAGCCGGTCGGCGTAGCTCAGCCACGCGACGGCGCCGGTGAAGAACGAGGCGATCACCGTGCCGATCACGAGATTGATCTGGGTGACGCCGCCCGAGATCGCGCCGGGCACGCCGAGCCGCACCAGCCGCCGCACCCCCGGGGTCAGCCGCGGACGGCGCAGCCGCAACCGCATCCCCGCGCGTTCCGCCGCGATCCAGACGAGCCCGGCCTGCGCGAAGCCCGCCGCGAAGACGCCCCATGCGAGCGCCGCGCCCACCGGCCAGGCGAGGGCGGCGGCGAGCGCCATCGCGCCGATCAGGATCACGTTCAGCAGGATCGGCGCGGCGGCGGGAACGGCGAAGCGCCCCAGCGCGTTCAGCACCCCCGACAGCAGGGCGGTCAGCGACATGCAGAGCAGATAGGGGAACTGCACGCGCCCGTAGATCACGGCGAGGCCGAAGCGCTCCGGGTCGTCGGCGAAACCCGCGGCGAGCAGGAAGACCAGCGCGGGCATCGCGAGGAGCGCGAGCGCGGTCAGCGCCAGCAGCGTCCAGAAGAGCGCGGCGAGCGCTTCTTCGGCGAAGCCGCGCGCGGCCTCGGCGCCGTCGCCCTCCAGCCGCTTCGCGAAGAGCGGCACGAAGGCCATGTTGAAAGCGCCTTCGGCGAAGAAGCGGCGGAACATGTTGGGCAGGCGGAAGGCGACGAAGAACGCCTCCGCCGCCGGCCCCGCGCCGAGCAGCGCCGCGATCATGACGTCGCGCAGGAAGCCGAGAACCCGGCTGCCCATCGTCCACGCGCCGACCGTGGCGAAGCCGCGCAGCAGGCGGATCGGGCGGGCGGTCATGGGGCGTCCGGGTCAGGAAGCGGCGGGCTGCGCGTCCGCCGCCGCGCGGTCGATTGCGGCGCGCAGCTTGCGCGCGATCGCGTCCTGCTTGGCGCGCGAGCGGATCTTCAGGCCGAACAGGTCCTTGACGTAGAAGACGTCCACCGCCTGCTCGCCATAGGTCGCGATCACGGCGGAGAAGATGTTGATGTTGGCGGCGGCCAGCGTGCTGGTGAGGTCGTAGAGCAGGCCGAAGCGGTCGCGCGTGTCGACCTCGATCACGGTGTAGATGTCGGAGGCGTCGTTGTCGAAGGAGATGCGGGTCGGCGCCTCGAAGGGCCGCTCGCGCTTGCGCACGGCGCGCCGCCGCTCGGTAAGGGCCGCGCGCGGCGCCACGTCGCCCGAGAGCGCGCGGGCCACCGACTTGCGCAGCCGGTCGAACTGGGCGGGGTCGTAGGCGCCGCCCTCGCGGGCCTGAATCCAGAAGGCCGAACAGGCCATGCCGTCGACGCTCGTGAAGGTGCGCGCGTCCACGATCGACGCCCGCGCCAGCGCGAGCGCCAGCGCCATCCGGCTGAACAGGCCGGGATGGTCGGCCATGGTGATCAGCACGCGCGTCGCGTCGCGCTCGGGGTCGACGTCCACGTCGAGCGAGACCGCCTTGCCGTCATGGTCGCGCGCGAGGCGGGCGAGCGTCGCATGGGCGGCGCCGTCGAGACCGAGCCAGTAGGGCGGATAGTGGCGCGCGATCTCGGCGCCCAGCGCTTCCGCCGGCCAGTCGGCCAAGGCCTCCCGCAAGGCCGCCTGCGCCTCCTCGACGCGTTCGGCGCGGGACAGCCGCTCGGCGCCCCCCGTGAGCAGCGCGCGCGTGTCGAAGAACAGCGCGCGCAGGAGCTGCGCCTTCCAGTTGTTCCAGACGCCGGGCCCCACGGCGCGGATGTCGCAAGCGGTCAGCGTCAGCAAGAGCCGCAGCCGCTCGGGGCTGCGCACCTGATCGGCGAAGGCGCGCACCGTGCGCGGGTCGGAGATGTCGCGCTTCTGGGCGACGTCGGACATCAGCAGGTGATGGCGCACCAGCCACTCGACCATGTCGGTCTGCGTCTGGTCGAGGCCGAGCCGCGGGCACAGGTCGCGCGCCACCTGCGCGCCGACTTCGGAATGATCCTCGGGCAGCCCCTTGCCGATGTCGTGCAGAAAGAGGGCGGTGTAGAGCACGTCGCAGTCCACCCCCGCCTTCATGATCTCGGTCGTCACCGGCAGGTCGGCGATCAGCCCGCCTTGTTCGACGTGCTTCAGTTCGGCGATGGCGAGGATGGTGTGCTCGTCCACCGTGTAGTGGTGGTACATGTTGAACTGCATCATCGC
>NZ_DAIQNN010000135.1:0-5787 GCF_036788415.1 Rubrimonas sp.
GCGAGCTTGCGCGCGCGCCGAATCGCTTCGGCCCGCTCGCGCGCCCGCTTCTCAGAGGGCTTCTCATAATGCTGCTTGAGTTTCATCTCGCGAAAGACTCCCTCACGCTGCATCTTCTTCTTCAGAGCCTTGAGCGCCTGATCGACATTGTTGTCGCGAACCAGCACCTGCACCTACGTCACCACCTTTCCATGTTCGATTTTCGCAGGAAGCGGCTATATACGGGCAGACGCACCCTATGTCCACCGCAACACGGATAGCCTCTCCATGACCGACACCGACTGGGCCGAGCTCGACGATCTCGACACGGCGAAAGACAAGATCCTCGACGCGGCGCTGCCCAACGTCGCCTTCGACGGCTGGTCGCCCCAGACCCTGCGCGCCGCCATCGAGGCGAGCGGCGTGGACGCGGAGATGGCGAAGCTCGCCTTCCCGCGCGGCGCCGTCGATCTCGCGCTCTACTTCCATGACCGCGCCGACGCGCAGCTGAAGGCCGAGCTGGAAGCGACCGACATGCGCGACGTGCGCATCCGCGAGAAGATCGCCTTCGCCGTGCGCCGCCGCCTCGAACTCGTCGGCGAGGACCGCGAGGCGGTGCGCCGCGCCGCCTCGATGTTCGCCCTGCCCCCCTACGCCGCCGACGGCGCGCGGGCGATCTGGCGCAGCGCCGACATCATCTGGACGGGCATCGGCGACACGTCCGAGGACGGCAACTGGTACTCCAAGCGCGCGATCCTGTCCTCGGTGTTCACGGCGACGACGCTGTTCTGGCTCGGCGACATGTCCGAGGGCTGCGAGGACACCTGGGCCTTTCTCGACCGCCGCATCGCCGGCGTCATGCAGTTCGAGAAGGTCAAGGCGGATCTGAACGCCAACCCGCTCGGCCGGCTGGCGATGGCCGGGCCCAACATGCTGATGCGCATGGTGAAGAAGCCCAAGACCGCCTGACAGGGCGCGCTTCCGCGCCGGGCGGGGCTCAGCCCGCCCGGAAATGCTTGCTCAGGCGCAGCCCCTGCGCCTGATAGGTCGAGCCGATCCCGCTCCCGTAGAGGATGTCCGGCGTCTCGATCATCGGCTCGTAGACCAGACGCCCGACCATCTGGCCGTGCTCCAGCGCGAAGGGCGTCTCGTGGCAGCGGACTTCCAGCACGGCGCGCGAGCCCGCGCCGCCCGCCGCCGCATGGCCGAAGCCGGGGTCGAAGAAACCCGCGTAATGCACGCGGAACTCTCCCGCCACCGCCAGATAGGGCGCCATCTCGGCGGCGCAGTCTGGGGGGACGTGGACGCTCTCGCGGCTGGCGAGGATGTAGAAGGCGCCGGGGTCGAGGATGACGCCCCCGGCGGGGCCGCGGCGCAGCGGCTCCCAGAATTCCAGCGGATCGTAATGGTCGAGCCGGTCGAGGTCGATCAGCCCGGAATGAAGCTTGGCGCGCCAGCCGAGCGGACGCCCCTCCCCCGGCTTGAGATCGACCGAGAAGGCGAGCCCGTCGTCGATGGTCGCCGCGCCGTCCACCAGCGCCGCCGCGCCATGCAGCGCCTGAAGCTGGACGTCGCTGAGCCGGGCGGCGCCGCGGCGGAACCGAAGCTGCGCGAGGCGCGCGCCGGGGCGCGCCAGCACCGAGAAGGTGCGCGGGCTGATCTCGGCGTAGAGCGGGCCGTCGTAACCGGGCTCGACGCGGTCGAACTCGACACCGCCATCGGCGATGACGCGCGTGAACAGGTCGAGCCGGCCGGTCGAGCTCTTGGCGTTGGCGGCGCCCGAGACGTCCGCCGGCAAGTCGAGCCGCTCCATCAGCGGGACGACGTAGACGCAGCCCGTCTCCAGCGCGGCCCCGCCGGTCAGGTCGATCTCGTGCATCGCGAAATCGGCGAGCCGGTCGGCGACGCGGCGGCCCGCGCCGGGCAGAAAGCTCGCCCGCACGCGCCAGGCCCGGCTTCCCAGCCGCAGATCGAGGCTCGCGGGCTGGATCTGGTCGGGGTCGAGCGGGCGGTCGGCCCGGATCGCGCCCGAAGCCGCGAGCGCGCGGATATGCTGAGAGGGCAGAACTCCGGGCCTCGCTTCGGCGGCGCTGGCGTCGCTCATGGAGCCTCCCCGAGATGCGAAACGCCAGCGCCGGGGCGCTGGCGTTCGATGGTCGGGCCGGCGAGATTCGAACTCACGACCTTCCGTCCCCCAGACGGACGCGCTACCAGACTGCGCTACGGCCCGATGCCTGCGCCGCCTTATACAGGCTGGCGCCGCCCGCGCAAGGCGGCGGGCTCAGGGATGGGCGGGCGGGATCGGCACGCAGTCGCGGCCCTCCTCGACGAGCATCTCGCAGGCGCGGCGGGCGGTGTCGCGGTCGAGCCCGGTCAGCCGCGCGCGGTAGATCTGCGAGCCGGCGATCCCGCCCACATGGACTTCGCGCCCGGCCCCGGCGAGTTGCGGCAAGGCTCCGAAGGCCGCGGCCGCGAGCCGCGCGACCGCGATCTCGCGCTCGGCGTAGGCGCCGAGTTGCACCGCCCAGTCGCCGGAGCCGGCGTCCGCCGAGGCGACCGCGATCGCCGTCCCGCCGCGCAGACGCGGCGCCGGCGCCGCGCGCGGCGCGCGCGCGGTCGGCGAGACCGTCTTCGCGACGCTCGCCGGCGCCTTCGGCTCGGCGGCGTGCGCCGCCGCCGGCGCCAGCGCTTGGGCGACCTGCCGCGCGCCTTCGACGAACAGGCTCGGCGAACCCTGCGCCGCCGCGACGCCGCCAGACCCCGAGCCCGGCCGCGGGGCCGGGACGGGCGCCGTCAGCGCCGCGGTGAGAACCGGGGGAACCTCGCGCACATTCCGCGGCGCGCGCGTGAAGCCCAGATCGAGCAGCTCCGCGACGCGCTGGTTGCGCTCCGCCCCGCTGCGCCCGCCGAAGACCGTGGCCACGACGCGCACCGGCCCGCGCTCCGCCGAGGCGACGAGGTTGAACCCCGCCGCGCGGGTGTAGCCGGTCTTGAATCCGTCCGCCCCGCGATAGGTCGCGAGCAGCCGGTTGGTGTTGCGGATGGTCTGTCCGAAAGCGGCGGTCTTCTCGCGCCCGAACAGATTGTAATATTGCGGGAAATCGTAATAGAGCCGCCGCGCCAGGATGGTCATGTCGCGCGCGGAGGACAGCTGCCCCGCCGCCGTCAGCCCCGACGCGTTGCGGAAGCTCGTGTTGGTCATGCCGAGCTGACGGGCGCGCTGGGTCATCAGCTTGGCGAAGGCGGCCTCGGACCCTGAGACCGACTCGGCCAGAACCACGGCGCTGTCATTGGCCGAACGCACCGCAGCCGCGCGGATCAGATCGCGCAGCCGCACGCGCTGGCCCGCCTTGAAGCCGACCTTCACCGCCGGCTGGCGCGCCGCGGCCTGCGAGACCCGCACCATCTGATCGAGGTCGAGCTTGCCGCGCTCCACAGCCTCAAAGACGAGATAGAGTGTCATCATCTTGGTCAGCGAGGCGGGATGCAGCTTCGCGTCGGCGTTGCGCGCATGCAGGACCTCGCCGGTGCGCATGTCCATCACGATCTCGGCCCGCCCGGGCGCCGCCTCTGCGGGCCCCGGCGACAACGCCCACGCCAGCGCGAGCGCGACGCACGCTCCCACGAGCATCCTGACCTGCGTCATGAACACCACCTGCTCTCTGCTGCGCCTCTCGACGGGTGGATGTTTCCCCACCTCGTCTTAAGAAAAGACTGTAACAGGGAAGCGGGACGAATAAAACTGCGGCGTCGCCGTCGCGATCGCCGCCGCCGCGACCGGGCCGGACGCGCGCGCCAGTTGTTTGCTGCAACGCACAAAACCTCTTGACGCAGTGCAGCACGACGCGTAGGTTCTCCCTCATCGGGCGATCGGACGGATCATCGGGATCGTCGCGAGAGCCTGGATATGCAAGGAGCACCGCCATGACCGCCAAGACCGCCCCCAAGACTGTCGACGCCGCCGCCGCCATCGAGACCTTCGCCGCGGATGCGCAGAAGTCGCTCACCGAAAACATGGAAAAGGCCACGAAGTCCTTCGAGGACGTCGCCGCCTTCGGCCAGGAGACGCTCGATGCGATGATCAAGTCGCAGAGCATCGCCGCCAAGGCCGCCGAAGAGATCAACGCCGAGGTCATCGCCTTCTCGAAGAAGACCCTCGAAGAGACCGTCGCGCACGCCAAGGAACTGGCGGCGTCGCAGACCGTCACCGACTTCATCGAGAAGCAGAGCGGCTTCGCGAAGACGTCCTTCGACGCGATGGTGAAGCAGTCGACCAAGATGAACGAGCTCGTCCTCGCGGCGATGAAGGATGCGATGGCGCCGGTCGCCGCGCGCGTCACCGCCGCCGTCGACATGATGAAGGCCAACGCCGCCTGAGGCGACGCGCCTCGCGACGATCCGGAAAAGGGGGCCTCGCGCCCCCTTTTTTCATGCCGCCCCGCCGATATATGATGATCGCGCGAGGAGGCGTGTCCGACCGATGATCGCGACGTTGACCAGTGCCGATAGAACCGCGCCGCGCGCCGGCGAGGACGACCGCGACGACGACGGCGCGCGCGGGCCCGGCGGGCTGGTCGCGACCCGAACGCGCGCGAAGACGCAGCGGCCCTCCATGTACAAGGTGCTGCTGCTCAACGACGACTACACGCCGATGGAGTTCGTCGTGCATGTGCTTGAGCGATTCTTCGGCCTCAACAACGCGCAGGCCGTCGAGATCATGCTCACCGTGCACCGCAAGGGCGTCGCCGTGGTCGGCGTGTTCTCCTATGAGATCGCCGAGACCAAGGTCACCCAGGTGATGGAGTATGCGCGGCGCAACGAGCATCCGCTCCAGTGCACCATGGAGAAAGAGTAGCGCCTCGGCGCTTCGATCCCCCGACCTGATTCGACGCCCCGTCGCGCCCAGTTTCAGCGCGCGGCGCCTCTCGCGCGGGCGCCGGTTCAGGCTTGCGCGGAAAACATGCGGACGGCCTTGAAGACAGGCTGACAGGGACGACATCCTGTGATGTGATCCTCGATGGAACCGTCGAGGTCCCGCCCCGCCGACCCGTTTCAGGGAGACGCAGATGCCGTCCTTCTCCAAGACCCTCGAAGAGGCCATCCACCGGGCGCTCGGTCTGGCCAATGCGCGCCGGCACGAGCTGGCGACGCTGGAACATCTGCTGCTCGCGCTGGTCGACGAGGAGGAAGCCGCGCGGGTGATGCGCGCCTGCGGGGTCGACCTCGACGAGCTGCGCGCCGCCCTCACCCGCTTCATCGACGAAGAGTTGGAGGCGCTCGTATCGGAGACGGAGGGCTCCGAAGCGGCGCCTACGACCGGCTTCCAGCGGGTGATCCAGCGCGCCGCGATCCATGTCCAGAGCTCGGGGCGGGCCGAAGTCACGGGCGCCAACGTGCTGGTGGCGATCTTCGCCGAGCGCGAGAGCCATGCCGCCTTTTTCCTGCAGGAGCAGGACATGACGCGCTACGACGCGGTCAATTTCATCAGCCATGGCGTCGCCAAGAATCCCGCCTTCGGCGAGAGCCGCTCCGTTCGCGGAGCCGAGGAGCAGACCACCGAACAGGAGCGGGCGAGCGGCGGCGGCCCGGCCGAGCGGACCAAGGCGCCGGAGGAGACGGCGCTCGCGAAATACTGCGTCGACCTCAACGCCAAGGCGATGGACGGCGACGTCGATCCGCTTATCGGGCGCGAGCGCGAAGTCGAGCGCTGCATCCAGGTGCTGTGCCGGCGGCGCAAGAACAATCCGCTGCTCGTGGGCGACCCCGGCGTCGGCAAGACCGCCATCGCCGAGGGGCTGGCCAAGAAGA
>NZ_DAIQNN010000136.1:0-5732 GCF_036788415.1 Rubrimonas sp.
CAGTCTCAGGCCGGGACCCCGCAACAGCGCAGATGCAGGAGAGCGTTCGACTGAAGGTCGTCGTCGAGCGACTGCAGTGGTGCAAGACGGATTTTTTGCACGTCTCGCGGACCTCGACCCGGCAAAGGCGCTGCATCGTTTTGTTTGACGGGCCCCGCGTCATCGAACGGGCGAAAACCACGGTATGCGGAAAGAAGTAGACCATTGCGAGCGGAGCATGGCGTAGCTGGACCGAAAGTTCGAAAGCGGATACCGCAGCCGCTACGCGACAGGGTTGCGATAAGTTTCCGGGGTTCACCGGGGTTTACCCATCTATCGGCGACGGTCGAGGAGCCCTAACGCTGGATTGTCCTCAAGTTCGGCATCCTGGTAGTAACGAGAGGCTTGCTCGATCGAGCGGTGAAGGCTCAGCCGAACTGCCGCCTGCATCGAAACGCCGTCGCGTGCAGCCTGCGTGAGGAAGCCCGAGCGGAGGCCGTGGGCGGACGTGAAGCCCTTGGCGAACCCTGCCCGGCGCAAAGCCGCGCGGATCACGTCGCGGACCCCGCTGTCGGTCAAGCCCCGCTCAAGGGGCCTATCAGATTTTGAGACCGCCCTGAACACCGGACCCGCCTTGATCTGGGCCGCGTCGAGCCAGGCGACGAGATGGCGGGCGGCTCTCCCCGAGAGGGCAAGGGTCGGCACCTGGCCTGCATCGGTCGTCTTGGTCTGGATCAGGCGCAGGCGGACGATGCCTTTGGTATCGAAGTGATCCAGGCAGAGGTCGTCGTGATGCAGCGCCGCGATCTCGGAGCGTCGTCGTCCACCGGAAGCCCAGGCGGTCTCGAGAAGCGCCCGATCCCGCATGCCGCCGAGCGTGGTCGGACAGGCTGCAAGAATTGCCTCCAGCACGTCGATCGTGATCGGCTTGGCGGCTTTGGGCGGTGGGCGATGACCGATCGCTCGCCGTGCGTTGCGCCGCGCCTCCCGCACGCTGGCCGATGCAAAGGGCGACTCGACCCGGCGCTGATTGTGGAACTTGCGCCACGATGCGATCCGACGATCGAGCGTGGCGGGTGCCGGCCGATCAAGAGACCGTCGCAGTTTCGCGGCCACCAGGGCTTCCGCCACGCGCCGCGGCGGATGGCGCGTCGGCTTGTCGGCGAGCGACTCGCTGTGGTCGACGATAAACCGCAGGGCGACTGCCTCGGATTCGGGCCATTCGAGGTCTCGACCGAAGGTCAGCCGCTTCCAGGCGCTGATGTAGGCGAGATCCCGCTCGTAGGCGCGCAGGGTGTTCGGCCTGGTGCCGGCACGGGACAATTCATCGAGCCGCGCCTGGAGAGTCGCGTCAATATCGGCGTCAGGCAAGTATGTGACGTAGTGTTCCACGGCGTCGCGCTCCATCGACCAATCATAGCGCAGTCAATGCCGTTGGTGTAGCAAGACAAAGAGCGCCGCTAAATTGGTGTTATCGGCGATAATATGGGAGCCGCAGCGCTAGACCCGACACCGCTGGCCGACTATAGCTTTGGCGTTCGGTAAATGATTGCATAGTATACACATAGACCATTTTCCCGTTGACTCGAATCGCCGTGAAGTCATCGTGTTACAATATTGCGCGATATATGGGGTGTGGTTGCACGCCGTCAGCATTGGAGCCTGCTATATGGCCGCCGAGGAGATCCCACAGGCCGCCCGTCTCCGAGCCGGGGTGCTGCGCGCCGCCGTTCTCGACGACTATTTGCGTCATGGCGACTACACGAGGGCGTCGGCCGAAGCGGCCGCCGCGGCCATGGGCGTCTCGATCGCCCGCTTCTACACCCTGCGCAGCGCCTATGGCGCGGCCAGGACCATCGAGAGCGTCACACCGCGCGCACCCGAAGGCGGTCGCGGCAAGGCCCGGATCGATCCCGCGCTCGATCGCGCGCTCCGCCACGCGCTGGTCACCCGATACTTCATCGGCTCGGAACCCAGCGCCAGCCAAGTCTATCATCAGTTCTGCGGCGAGTATTTCTACGGCCAGGGCGTCGTCGACCCCTCCACGGGCAAAATGATCGGGCTCGGTCTGCAACTGGCAGACGATCGAGCCAGCGATCCGCCCGAACCGGTGTCGCTCGCCACGGTGCGGCGGCGCGTGGCGGCGCAGGATGCGCGCACCCACGCGGTGCGCGCCCTCGGCAAAAAAGAAGCCCGGCATCGGTACACCTTCAAGCGGCGCGACGCCCAGGTCGTGGACGCGCCGCTCGAGCGCGCGCAGATCGACCACACCGTGCTCAACCGGACCTTTCGCGCGCCGGACGGCAAGCTGTTGCGCGCCTACATCACCATGATCATCGATCTGTTCACGCGCGGCCCCCTGGGGTGGTATGTCGGCGTCGAGCCCCCCAGCCAGTTCACGGTCGCGATGGCACTTCTAAACGCGGTGACGGACAAGGAGGCCGCGGCGCGGGCGCTGTCGCCACGATATCGCAATCCGTTCATCGGCTTGCCAAGAACACTGCATTCGGATCACGCCAAGGAATTCTATGGCTTAGGGTTCCTCGCCGGCTGCCGGCGCAACGGGATCGAATTCGTCGAGAAGGGGCAGAAGGGCGTGCCACATATCCGGGGCATCGTCGAACGCCGCTTCCTGACCGAGGCCCGCGACGCGGCAGCGCAGCCGGGGGCCACCGGCGCGAATGTGCACCAGGCTAAGGCCCTGCGCGACGGTCCCAAGGGGTTCCTGTCGCTGGAGGAGTTGCGCGCGGACATCAGCCTCTCGATCTGTTCGCGCTACAACGTCAATCCGGTCGGCGACGCGCCCCCACCCGCGCTCGCGTTCGACGCAGCGGCCGGCACGCTGCCAGACATCTATCGCCGCTGGACGGATCACGAGCGCCACAACCTGTTCGTCTCGTTTTTGCCGCTGCGGGAGGCAACGTTGCAAAACACCGGGCTCAGGGCCGATATCGACTATGCCGATGACGCGCTGCGCGCGACATTCGACCGGGACCTGAAGCGCAAGATCGCGCTGCGGATCGATCCCCGAAACCGCCACATCATCTACATTCCCGATGGCGACGGTTTTCGGCCGGTGCCCGCCGTCGATCCCGACATCACGACCCCGGCAGCCGCCGCGGCAGCGATCGCCAGGGTGAAGGCGCGCCGCAAGGCCGCCCGAGACAGCGCGGACCGCCATGCCGCCTACGACGGCGCGGCTCGTCGCGCGCAGGCGAACCGGGAAGCGGAAGCGCGCGTCAAGACCGCGGCGCAGGCCAGGAAGGCGGAAGCCCGACGCATCGCGGCGCAGGACGCCCCGCCGCCGCCGCAAGCGGCACCCGACCCTGCGCCGCCCGTCGCGAGCAAGGTGATCGTCTTCGAGCCCGGCATGCGCAAACGCAGCTTTACACCCAACCGCTGGTGAGGACAACTGAATGCTGGACGATCTGCGCCAAGACCACATCATCGAATACGATGCGTTCTCCGCCGCGACGGCGACAGCACGCGAGTACCTGACATGGCCCCGGTGCGTGCGGCCGCCCTGCATGGCGATCGTCGGAAAATCCTTTTCCGGGAAGACAACGATCGTCCGCTCCATCGAGCGCGAGCATCGCGTTTCGCAGAACATGATGGCCGAGCAGGACGTGCTCCCGATCCTGTCGATCGAGACACCATCCAGGCTGTGCGAGATTCGCCTCTACAGCGCCATGATCACGGCACTGATCGGCGTGGACGCATCAGCGTCCCAGCCCGCGACCCTATACCGGCAGGTCATCCGTCTCATGCGTTCCATGGAGACGAAGATCCTCATGATCGACAATGCCCACCGGATCTACAGGGGTCCGAACCAGAAGGGGTCCGAATTTGCCGATATCCTGCTCTCTATCGCTGCCGAAACGGGCGTTCACATGATCCTGACGGGCGACGAGCACTTCGGCCGGGCGATCCAGAGCGAGTCGCAGTTCAACAATCGGTTCAGGCAGCGGATCTACCTGGAGCCCTGGCGCGACCCTGCAGAGCATAGCGGCTTCCTGCTGACCTACATGGAGGCTGTCGGCCTTCTGCCACAGGATGGGCGCGTCGACACCGCGTTTCTGCAGGAAGTGCTGAACATGGCAAAGGGCGTGCTCGGCGAGATTGTCGCCATTCTGAAGAGCTGCGCCGAGCGCCGCGATCTGTTTCCGACCGGGGCGACGGTGGCAGGTTTGCGCCAGCTCGGCTACGCGGCGCCGCTGGAAGAGCACTCGGCCTGAACCCGGCCGACGCATGGCGCGAGCGCGCATCGAGCCCTATCCGACCCCGGAAGCCTGGGACGGGGCGTCGCTGTTCAAACGCGCCACACGGCTGCGGCGCGGTCTGAAGGAGCCCGGCCTGGTCGAGGTCGAACTCAGCTTCATGCGGCTCGGTCGTCGAGGGACGACGCGGGAGGGCACTGCCCAGGAGCGGCGGACCTGGGCGCCGCTCGCGCAACTGGCGCTCTATGCGCCGTTCGACGTGATCCGCGGTGGTCGCCGGGTTGCGCGCAATGACGATGAGACCCCAGTCGATATCGTGTTTCATCCGACCGGCCTTGTCGACGCGCATGTCGGCGCCGCTCCAGGCGACCCCGTCCACGAGCCCTGCCTGCTGCCGCCCGAAAGCCTCGCCGCCATGACGAGCCCGGCCTTCTTCTGCCGCGCCCAGCCCAACGATCTGATGGTTCGAACGGCCGAGCTGTTCCGGTTCTACTTCGCGCGCGCGCCGTTCCTCGTGGAACATCTCGCGCGTCGCCCCGATGCGGCACCTGGCGCCGACCTCGTCGATCCAAGCCGAACCGGCTACGTCGGCGACAGGGTGTTTCAAATCGCCCCCCTGTCGCCACGATGCCCGCGCAGCGATGCGGTGATGCTCGCGCTCGTCCTCACTGATCCAGCGCTGTCGTCCATGGTGAAAAATGTGGTCCGGGGGCTGTCTGCTCCACAAGCAAAGCGCGATGGCGCGGCAATCGCGTGCCTGCCGCCACTGCGGCGAACGCACTTGCGGGTACGACTCCTTGAATATGCAGGCCCCTTGACGTTCTCGCCCAGAAAGAGACCGTGGGAGATCATCGAGATTCTAGCTGACCACAGCCCTCCGGCCTTCGACGAGTTGATCATCCTGTCAGAGGGCTCGGCGGGCGCTTTGGCCGTTGCCAGCGACGCGAAGGCGCCGACACGGGCCCAGCCGAGGCCGGGCTCCCTTCCAGCGTTTTTCGAACAGTCCTTGCGTGTGACAGAGATCGCGAACGATGTCCCCCGTGGTGCCCGCACGCAGACGATCCCATCGCCACTGCCGTCGCTGCAGGAGGCGTTTCCGGCCCTTGCAGAGCGGCCGGTTCGCGTCGCCCGTGAAGGTCGGCGTGTCGAACGGCACGTTATTGCCGCCGGGGTTGAATCGACCGAAACGCGTGTTGTCGGGTCACTCTATCCCAAACGACGCGGTCGCGGCGCGCCGTCGCTGGCGCCACGACCGGCCCGACCTGCCGTTGACCGCGTGGCTGCCGACCCGGAGGCGCAGGCCAAGCCGTCGCTCCTGACCAACCCACCGACGCCGGCGCCAGCGATCGTGGCGCTCAAGACCGAGATCTTCGATCCCCGCCTCAGGGCCTTTGCCGATGCGGTCCGTCGCCTTGACGACTCCGATAGAGCCAGTCTAGTCTTTGAGACCATCAGTGACGCGTTCAACCCGGAGGTCGTCGAAGCGCTTGAGCTTCCGCTGTCCTGGCCCGGCGCAGCCCATGCGCCGGGCAGCGG
>NZ_DAIQNN010000137.1:0-5605 GCF_036788415.1 Rubrimonas sp.
TGGGACGCGGCGTAGTCGGCCGGTTGCTGGATGCGCTCTATCTGGAGCCCGACCAGTGTCCCGTAGTCGGGTCAGAAGCGTGGACGCGGTCGGTCAAGGAAGTCCGCGGCGTTGTCGCCCTGGCCGTCGAATGCGATTCGCGCTCGAGAAGGGCAGGTGGAACGCGGACCCGCACGTGCGGATCGTCGGGCGCCTCGATCCTGGCGTGCAGCACACGCACGGCCATCGCTCCTAGCCGTCTTCCGGGCGCGCGGATCGTCGTGAGGCGCGGGGTGATCTGCTGCGCCGCGACGAAGTCGCCGAAACCGATGACAGAAGCATCGCGCGGAATGGACAGGCCGCGCGTCAGCAGCTCCGATATCACGGTCACCGCAAGGCCATCGTGAGCGCAGAAGAACGCGGTCGGCATCTCGTCGTTCTCGATCACCGCGTCCAGCAGGGGGCCGAACGGCGCATCGCCAACCCATGCGATGTCATGCGCGGTCGCCGACGGGGTATCCATCAGCGCCTCGCGCAAACCCATCAGGCGCTCCATTCGGCCGCGGTGCCGCGGATCGCCATGGACGAAGGCGATCCGCCGATGCCCCAGCGCCAGCAACCGGCGGCCGACCGCTTCACCTGCCTCGCGGTCGGCGATGCTTACATGGTCCACAGGCTCCAGCGGCTCTATGGCGCCGGTGCGCACCACCGGCGCCTTCATCGCGTAAAGCCTTTCCATGGTGCGGTGATCGTGTCTGCCCACCACGATCAGCCCTGCCGACAGACGTGCGAGCGGTGACAGGTCTTCTCCCCGCCGAACCCACTGAAACCGAAGCCCGCGACCGAGGCGCGCCGCCTCCTGCTGCATGCCGGCCTGCATGCGCATGTAGAGTTCGCCGTTGATCGAATCGGTGTCGTCGAAGGCGACCGCGATCGGCGCATCCTCGGCGGGCGATGGGCGCCGATACTGCAGTTGCGCAGCCAGTTGGGTGACCCGGGCGCGGGTCGATTCGCTGACGCCGCTCTTTCCCGCCAGCGCGCGCGAGACCGCATACTTCGAGAGCCCGGCAGCGTCGGCGATGGTCTGCAAGGTGACCCTTGGGAACCCCGCCTCATCGGATGAGACGTTCGCCGACGCCGAACCTCGATTCAACATAACGCTTTACCTAACGCGTGCCCGTCGTTCACCCTCACTCTTGCGCCAAAGATGGCCAAAAGGCCACGGGTTTCGGAGGAGAACGCCATGACCGCATGCTCGTCACGCATGCGGCGGTTGCTTGGAACGGCCCTCGTGGCCGTGCTCGGCGCCGTCGCAGCGCAGGCCGCAGGGCCCGCGCTCAAGGAAGCGCCCGCGCTCGCCGAGCGCGTCGCCCGCGGAGAACTGCCGCCGATCGAGAAAAGGCTGCCCCAGAATCCGGTCGTCTACACGCCGCTCGATCGTCCCGGAACGCATGGGGGAGACTGGAACCATGCGCTCGTGGGCGGCGGCTCTCTCTCGATGGTGGTGCGTTATCAGGGCTACGAGCCGCTCGTGCGGTTCACGCCGGACTGGAGCGGGATCGAGCCGAACCTCGCCGAATCGTGGGAAGTGAGCCCCGACTCGCGCGTCTACACGATCCGCCTCAGGGAGGGGGTGCGCTGGTCGGACGGAGAGCCCTTCACCACCGAGGACATCCGCTTCTGGTACGACGACGTCTTGCTGAACTCCGAGGTCGCCGCTCCCGTGGGTCAGAGCTACTGGCAGGCCGGGGGCGAGGTCGGCGCGTTCGAGGTGATCGACGACTACACCTTCCGCGTCAGCTTCGCCGAACCGAACGGGTTCTTCCTGCAGCAGGTCGCCTGGGCGAACCAGGATCAGATGACCCGCACCCCGGCGCACTACCTCAAGCAGTTCCATGCCGCCTACAACCCCGAGGCCGACGCGCTGGCGCGCCAGCGCGGGCTCGACAGCTGGGTGGCGCTGTTCCGACTGGAGTCGGGCCTCGACGACCCGAACATCCACTACCAGAGCTCGACCCGTCCCGGCCTCACGCCGTGGGTGTTCGAGATCGCGCCCGGCCAGAACACCGAGCGCGCCGTCGCCGTGCGCAACCCGTACTACTTCAAGGTCGACAGCGAGGGCGCGCAGCTGCCCTACTTCGATCGCGTGGTCTACCAACTGGTCGCCGACCCGGAGGTCCTGTTGCTCAAGGTCCTGCAGGGCGAGATCGACATGATGGACCAGTATATCGGCACCCCGACGAACCGCCCGGTGCTCTACGACGGCCAGGAACGCGGCGGCTACCGCTTCTACACACTCAAGGAGACGGCGGCGAACACCATGGTGTTCCAGCTGAACCTCAACCACCTGGATCCGGTCAATAACGCGCTTTTCAACGACCGCGACTTCCGTGAGGCGCTGTCGATCGCCATCGACCGCCAGATGCTGATCGATGCGGTTTACGTGGGCCAGGGGGAGCCGGCGCAGGCGTCGATCATCAAGGGCGATCCGCTCTACAGCGAGCGGCTCGCGCTCCAGCACACCGAGTACGACCCCGCGCGGGCGAACGAGATACTGGATGCCCTGCTCCCTGAGCGCGACAGCAGCGGCTTCCGCCTCGACAGCCAGGGGCGGCGCGTCTCGATCATCTTCGAGATCGACCAGACCCGGAAGACCTTCCTCGACAAGTTCGAGCTCGCGATCCCGATGTTCCAGGCCGTGGGCATCGACGCGCAGATGCGCACCATGGATCGCTCGTTGTGGGAGACGCGCGTGCGCCGCGGCCGCGAGTTCGACGCCACCGCGCACCAGTTCGGCGCCAACAGCGGCGTCGCGGCGATGCTCGACGCGCGCTACTTCGTGCCCTTCTCCAGCAACTCGCTCTACGCCCCCGGCTGGTCGCTGTGGTTCACCGACCCGGGCAATCCCAACGCCGTGGAGCCGCCGGCGGAGATCGTCGCGATCCAGGACCTCTACCGGAAGCTTCTGGCCACCGGCGACGAGAACGAGCAGCGGCGCATCATGACGGAGTTGCTGGAGATGGCGGCCGACCAGTTCCTCGTCTTCGGCGTCAGCATGCCCCCGGATGGCTACGGGATCGTTCGCAACGACATGGTGAACGTCGCCATGGAGATGCCGAACTCCTACGGCTGGCCGACGCCGGCGCCGACGCGGCCCGAGACCTTCTTCAAGAGCCGCTGAGCCCGACCCGGGCGCGGGGGCGTTCCCCGCGCCTCCTCTCCCATCCGAGGAGCGCCGTGATGCTCGACGCCAAGGCAGAGGCGGCGACGATGCCGCGCAGCCGCGACTGGTTCGCCGGCGCGACCCGCTGGGCCCAGCTGACGCTGGCCGAGGACGACCCGGGGAAGTTCGATCCCGCCTTCTGGATCGAAGCGTTCCGGCGCACCGGCGCCAACGCCGCCTGCCTGAGCGCAGGGGGCTACATCGCCTACTACCCCAGCCGCGTGCCGCTGCACTACGTCAGCAGCCACCTCGGCGAAAGCGACCCCTTCGGCGCGCTGGTGCAGGGAGCGCGGAGGCTGGGCATGCACATCATGGCGCGCGTGGACCCGCACGCCATCCATGACGACGCCGCCGCCGCGCACCCCGAGTGGGTGGCGGTGGACGCCGCAGGGCGGCCGCGGCGGCACTGGGCTTATCCGTCGGTATGGGTGACCTGCGCCTACGGCGACTACAACACGACGCTCATGCTCGACGTCGTGCGCGAGATCGTGCGCGGCTACGACATCGACGCCATCTTCGCCAACCGCTGGCAGGGCCACGGCGTCTGCTATTGCGACACGTGCCGCGCACGCTTCGGCGCGGCGAGCGGGAAGGAGCTGCCCCTGGTGGCCGACGCCGCCGATCCCGCCTGGCGCGCCTGGACGGCGTGGCGACGGGACGTGCTGAGCAGGATGATCGCGCTTTGGGACGACGCGGTGACCGCGATCCGGCCGCACGCGCGCTTCATCCCCAACATGAGCGGCGCGTCGCTGATGGAGTTCGATCTGGCGCTGATCGAACGCTACTGCCCGTTCATCGTCGTGGACGAGCAGGGCCGACGCGGAACCCAACCGCTGTGGATGGCCGGGCGCAACGGCAAGCGCGTCCGCGCCACATTCCGCGACCGCCCGGTGATCCTGATCGCGTCCATCGGGCCGGAGGAGGAGCACCGCTGGAAGGACGCCGTCACCACGGGCCCCGAGTTGGAAGGCTGGCTGGCGAGCGGCGTCGCGCACGGGATGCGGCCGTGGTTCACGAAATTCAACGGCGTCGTGCCCGACCACCGCTGGCTTGAGCCCGTCGCCGCCGCGTTCTCCCGGCATGCCGCGCTGGAGCCTCTGCTGGACGCGACCACGCCTGCGGCCGAGATCGCCGTGATCGACCCGGCGACGACGCTGCGCCACTGCAGCCCCGAGCAACGCGCCGAGGCGGAGCGGCACGACCTCGGCCTGTGCCACGCGATGGTCGAGGCGCGACTGCCCTTCGAGATGGTCTCCGACCAGATGCTGACCCCGGAGCGGCTCGACCGCTTCCGCGTCGTGGCGCTGGCCAACGCGCGGTGCCTGTCCGACGCCCAGTGCGCAGCGCTGGAGGCCTTCGTCGCGCGCGGCGGCTCCATCGTCGCAGCGTTCGAGACGTCGACCGCCGACGAGCACGGGGCGCCGCGCGGGACGCTGGGGTTGGGCGCGCTGTTCGGCGCCAGACTGACCGAGCCCGCGCGCGGGCCGGTCAAGAACGCCTATGTCGCCCTTGAAGGGTCGCATCCGATCAATGAGGGCTTCGCGGGCGCCGCTCGCATCATGGGCGGCACGCGGCTGATGGCGGTGGAGGCTGCGGCGGACGCCGAGACGCCCTTCCTGTTCGTGCCGGACTTCCCCGATCTGCCGATGGAAGAAGTCTACCCGCGCGCCGCGCCGCGCGGCGCCGCGGTGCTCGCCCGCACCCACCCCGGCGGCGGGCGCACGGTCTACGCGCCGTGGAACCTCGGCGCGGTGTTCTGGGACGTGATGGCCGCTGACCACGCGCGCCTCATCGCCAACGCCCTGCGCTGGGCGCTGCGGACGCGGCCGCGCGTCGAGGTGTCCGGCCGCGGCGTGGTCGATGTCGCGCTGCGCGAGGGGCCGGATCGCCTCGCGGTCATCCTGCACAATCTCACCAACCCCATGATGATGAAGGGGCCGCTGCGAGAAACATCGCCCTCCGGACCGCTGAGCCTGTCGGTCGCGCTGCCGGCGGGCGCGTCCGCGGCCACCGCGCGGCTGGCGCTCGCCGGACGGGAAGCCTCCGTCACCGTCGCGGACGGCCGCGCCGAGGTCGTGGTGGGGCCGGTCGAGACGCTCGAAGCGGTCGAGTTGCGCTGGAGCTGAGCCGATGCTCGCCTACGCCGCGAAGCGCTTGCTGCTGATGATCCCGACCCTGTTCGGCATCTCGCTGATCGCCTTCGCCATCATCCAGTTGCCGCCGGGGGACTATCTGACCTCGCTGCTCGCCTCGATGGCCGACAGCGGCGCAGTGGTGGACGACGCGCAGATAGCAAGAATGCGCCGCATCTACGGCCTAGATGATCCCTTCTACATCCAGTACTGGAAGTGGATCTCGGGTATTGTTTTCCGTGGCGACTTCGGCTGGTCGTTCGAGTGGAAT
>NZ_DAIQNN010000138.1:0-5603 GCF_036788415.1 Rubrimonas sp.
TCAGCTGTTAGCTCAGAGAGTATGGAAGAGGGGGGTATGAATTCGCTCCCTAGGCTGCGGCCACCGGGTTGCGGAGAACGCCTATACCCTCGATCTCGGACTCGACCAGATCTCCCGGTGCGCAGTAGCGCGTCGCCGCCACGAGGCCGGGGGCCGGCTCCCAGCGGCCGCCCAACTCTGTGTCCGACGACCACGCTGTGCCAGCCGGCGTGCCCGTGAGGATCACCATGCCCGGACGCATGGTGAAGTTTACCGAGAAGAAATGCACGAGGTCCGCACAGCCCCAGATCATCTCGGCAGTAGAAGACTGCTGGCGCAGCTCGCCGTTGATCCGCGTGCGGAGCATTTTGGCCTGCGGATCGCCAAACTCGTCAGCGGTGACGATCACCGGCCCCATCGGGGCGGAAGTGTCAAAGGCCTTGCCGCGCCCGAGTTCGTACCAAGTGAACCCCTCGGCGTTGCGGCGCACCTGGCGGTCGCGTGCGGTGACATCGTTCACGATGGTATAGCCGAAAATGTGCTCGTGTGCGTCCTCGACTGCGATGTGGCGGCCGGGTTTGCCGACAACTACCGCCAATTCGGTCTCGCAATCCAGTTTGCGGGTGAGGATCGGATCGTGCACGATCGGCTCGTCGGGGCCGATCACGCAGTCCCCGGTCTTGACGAAGAACTCGGGTTCCCGTCCAGAGAGCGGCGAACCCGCCTTCTCGGCGTTGTGGGCGCGGTAGTTGCTGCCGGAACAGAGGATCGTGGTCGGTATCATCGGCGCCGCGAGCCGCACGCCCGCCAGTGGGCGGCGCGACGCGGTCGGGATCAGCGCGCGGGCGGCCGCCATCGCGGCCGCGCCGCCCCGGATGAAGGCCGTCGTGTCGGCGAAGAACGCGGGGTCGCCGCCGGCCTCGATCGGGTCGATCAGCGCGTCGTCGACGGCGAGGCCGACACGCCGGCTGGCTCCGTTCAGATAGGTCAGCAGTTTCATTGCGGTCCTTTCGGGCAGCCTATGAGAACAGGAACGAAAGCGTCAGCACCGTGCCGAGCAACGCGACGCCAATCCGCATCGGCGCCTCGGGCAGACGCCCGGCCAAAAGACCGCCGAGCAAGCCGCCGACCAGCCCGCCCAAAAGAACCACCCCCGCCGCCGGCAGGTGCACAAGACCCGAAAGCAGCAGCGGGGCGACCGCGGTCGTATTGATTGCGGTCGCGACAGCGTTCTTCTCGGCGTTGGCGACGTGGATCGAGGCGACGCCGCTCAGCGTAAGGACCGCGATCAGCAGAAAACCCATCCCGGCGCCGAAGAAGCCGCCGTAGACGCCGCTTAGAAACAACAGCACGCCGGCGGCCGGGGCGCGATGGCGATCCGGAAGGACGCGGGAAGCCAGCGTCGCGGTGCGGTCGCCAAAGGCGATGACGGCGACGGCGGCGACCAGGACGAAGGGGATCACGGTCAGGAACGCCCGCTCGGACGCCACGATCAGCAATCCGGCCCCGACCAGCGCTCCCACCAGCGCCGGCCAGATCCGGAGCAGCAAGCCCTGCCCGTCGCCCGCGACGAGCCGGCGGTGCAGCAAGAGCGCGGGAAGCTGCGCTGGCCAGAGCGCCACGGTGCCCGTGGCGTTCGCCATGATCGGCGGCAGGCCCGATGCGAGAAGTATCGGGAAGACAAAGAGCTTCGCGCCCCCGGCAAGGGCGTTGACCACGCCGCCCACCACGCCGGCGGAGAGAAACAGCGCCAGTTCTTCCCAGGTCACGCGGGGTCGGCCCCGTCGGAGCCCGCCGCGCTGGTCGAGGCGCTCCGCAGCGCGAAATCGGCGGCGAGGTTCTCCGCCGTCGCGGCGTAATGCGCCTCGGTGAGATCGGCCGCGGCGTCGACGTCCCGCGCCAGCACAGCCTCAACGATGCGGCCGTGCTCGGCGCCCAGATCGCGGCTGCCGCGGCGCAGATACACCGAGGCGCGGCGATAGCGCTCGCACTGGTCGTGGAGGGTCTTGCGCAGGCGCAACAGCCACTTGGACCCGCAAGCCGCCACCATGGCGCGATGAAACGCCTCGTTCGCCGCTTCCCAGCGGTCGAGGTCGAGGTCGCCGCCGGCAAGGGCGGCGTCCGCCTTCCTCATGCGGTATGCGGCCGAGATCACGCCGACCTCCCATTCCTCGTCGCCGCGCAGCAGCGACAGCCGCAGCGCCTCGCGCTCCAAGGCGGTGCGCGCGATGTTGAGGTCGCGGAACTCTTCCATGTCGAGCGCGATGACGGTGAAGCCCCGGTTGCCCCCCGCCAGCACCATGCCCTCGGCGCTGAGGCGCTGCAGCGCCTCGCGCAGCGGGGTCGGTCCGACGGCGTAGAGATCGCTCAGCCTGCCGATGCGCAACCGCTCGCCCGGCGTCCGCACGCCGCGGATGATGTCGCGACGCAGCGCCTCGTAGGCCGCCTCGGTGAGCGTCTCGCCGTCAGACTTCTCCAGCGGCGTCGCGGTGCGTGGCGGTGCGCTCAACGATCCCCCCGTTCTGCGCGGTCGCACTCCCTTGTGCCGGCGCTTCCATGTGATTGACAACGCCCGCGTTCGGCGTATCGTACTTTTATCGATGAAAAAGGAAAGTCTCGATTATGAAGCTCCTGACTTTCAAGCGTGACGGGGCCATCGCCGCCGGCTATCTGGACGGCGAGGATGTCGTCATTTGCGCGGAAGGTCCCGGGGCCGATCGAGCCGTGGGGGATCTCGTGGCCGAGGGCGCTGCGGGGGTTGCCCGCTGGGCGTCTCTGGATGCGGCGCAACGGGCGCCTCTGGCGTCAGTCACCCTTCTTGCGCCGATGCCCGAGCCGCGACGCGACATCTTCTGCGTCGGCAAGAATTACCGGGCCCATGCCGCCGAGTTCCACTCCAGCGGCTTCGATTCCAGCGCCAGGGAAGTGGTGCCGAGCGAACCCGTGATCTTCACGAAGGCAACGACCTCGGTGGTTGGGCCCGGCGCTGACGTTCTGGGCTCGCTGGATCACACGGGGACCGTCGACTACGAAGGCGAACTGGGCGTGGTGATCGGACAGCGGGCTTTTCAGGTGTCCAAGACGCGCGCGATGGATCACGTTTTCGGCTATGTCGTGATGAACGATGTCACGTCGCGCGAACTGCAGCGCCGGCACAACCAGTGGGTCATCGGCAAGGGGATCGACACCTTCTGCCCCATGGGCCCGTATCTGGTTTCGGCCGACGAGATCGCGGATGTCGGCGCGCTTGAGCTGGAGACGCGGATCAACGGAGAGGTCCGGCAGAAGGCGACCGTCGCGGACCTGATCTTCGACATCCCGACGCTGATCGAGACCATGAGCCGCACGATGACGCTTCTGCCAGGCGACGTCATCGCCACGGGAACGCCGGTGGGCGTAGGCATCGGCTTCACGCCGCCGAAGTATCTGCAGAGGGGCGACCTTATGCAGGTCAGCATAACCGGACTGGGGGTTCTAGAAAACCGGATCGCCTGATCAGTCTTCAAAGAGACGGGCGCAAAGCGCCTTCGACAAGGGGAGGATACGATGGACCGACTTAACGTTGTGACGGCGCTTCTCGGCCTGGCGGTCGCGGGTGGCTCTGCGTTGCCGGCTGCCGCGCAGGGCGGCTACTTCGCCGGCAAGGAAATCGAGGTCGTGGTGCCGTTCGCGCCGGGCGGGGCGACCTATGTCTCGGCGAAGTTTCTCGAGCCCTTCTTCGAGCGGCATCTGCCGGGCAACCCGACAGTCACGGTTGTCGACCGTCCGGGCGGCGGCTCGATCCTTGGCGCCAACTGGTTCGAGGCCAATGCGCGCGCCGACGGCACCACGGTGCTGTTCACCACGTCGTCCACTTCGAACCCCTATGTTCTGGGGCAATCCGAAGTCGCCTACGACCTTGCGTCGTATCGTGTGGCTTACAGCCATGCCTTCGGCTCGGTGATTTTCGTTGCGCCTGGGCTGGGGGTCGAGACCGCCGCCGACCTGCCGAACGCCAGCGCGCCATTGATCTATGGTGGGATCTCGGCCGCGGCCTCGGACCTGCCGGCGGTGCTGTCGTTCGAGGTGCTGCGGCTGCCTATCGCCTCGGTGATGGGCTTTTCCGGGCGCGGTCCGACCCTGCTTGCCTTCCAGCGCGGCGAGACGAACCTCGAGGCGCAGTTCACACCGGTCTACATGACCCAGGTTGTTCCAATGGTCGAGCAAGGGGCCGCCATTCCCGTCTACACCGGCGGATCGATCGCGGAGGACGGTCGGCTGAGCGCGCGCGATGGCGTCGCGCCGGACCTGCCGTCGGTCTTCGAGGCGCACATGATGATCCACGGCGAGGAACCCTCCGGGATCGAGTGGGAAGCCTTCCAGGCGATCGCCACCACGACCTATGCCTTCGGGCTGACCGGCTACCTGCATCCCGATGCGCCGGAAGAGGCCCTGCAGGCCTTCGCAGAAGGCGTGGCGGCGATCAACGCCGATCCCGAGTTCATCGCGGGAAGCCGCGAGATCACCGGCGGCACGCCGCTGATGGCCGGGGTCGACATCGAGGAGAACGTGCGCAGCGCGCTGCAGCCGTCGGACGAAGTTCGGGCCTATCTTCGCAACCTGCTGGGCGAGAAGTTCAGCGTGCGCTTCTGAACCTGCGCGGACCTCTGCCGGGCGGCCGAGGCCTGTGGCCGGGCCGCTCTCTTCTCCGACAGTTCCTGCGGGGTTCGTGAATGTTCGGGCATGCCGCCATCGCGCTTGAGGCGCTGCTGGAGCCGATGCGCCTGCTGGCGTTGTTCATCGGCATGGCGGTCGGCCTGGTGTTCGGCATGCTGCCAGGGCTCGGCGGGGTTGCGGCAGTGTCGATCCTGCTGCCCTTCATCTACCAGTTCGACAGCTATGCGGGGCTGGCGATGCTGCTGGGGGCGGTGTCGGTGGTCTATACCTCGGACACGATCACTTCGGTCCTGCTCGGGGCGCCGGGATCGCCCGCATCGGCGCCGACCGCCATCGAAGGACACGCGCTGGCGAAACAGGGGCAGGCGTCGCGGGCGCTGGGCGTGGGGTTCCTCGCTTCGATGGTCGGCGGACTGGTCGGCGCAGCGGTGCTGTTTGTGGCGATCCCGGTCGCCGGACCGATCGTGTTGATGCTCGGCACGCCCGAATTGCTCATGTTCGCGCTGGTCGGACTATTCTTCGCCTCGTCGATGGTCGGCAAGAACCTGAAGAAAGGTCTTGCGGCGGCCTGTCTTGGGATCCTGCTCGGGGTCATCGGACCGGCGACGGCGGCGGCCGATTTCCGCTTCACCTTTGGCCAGGTCTGGCTCCTTGACGGGGTCTCGCTGACCATCATGGCTCTGGGGCTGTTCGGCATCGCCGAGGCGATCTCGATGCTGGCCATCGGCGGCGGGATCGCCGGGTCGGCGGTGGCCTTGGGTCCGCGCAGCGATGGCGTGCGCGACTTCTTCGCCCACAAATGGCTGATCCTGCGCTCTTCGATCATCGGCGTCTTCGGTGGCTTCGTGCCCGCGGTTGGCGCCTCGGCCTCGACTTGGGTGGCGTACGGTCACGCGATCCGGTCAGCGAAGGACAAGTCGCGCTTCGGCAAGGGCGAGATCCGCGGCGTCGCCGCGGCGGAGGGCGCC
>NZ_DAIQNN010000139.1:0-5477 GCF_036788415.1 Rubrimonas sp.
CGCAGGGATGTGTCGCGCCTGCGACGCCGGAGCGCGGCGCGGCGCCGCGGACCGGCCCGCGCTCAACCGCGGATCGGCGGGGCGGCGAAGGCGAGGCGACCGGCCGAGACGTCGACGGGCTCGAGCGGGGCGCCCTGGTCGCGTTCGCGCATCCAGTCGGCGGCGATCGCGTCGGACTCCGCCGCCATCGCCGCGGTGGAGAACACGCTGACTGTCGTCAGCCCGTCCGCGCCCTCGATCATGACGTAATAGGCCGCGAAGCCCGGCGCGCGGCGAAGCCGGGGCGCGAAGTCGCGCTCGATCTCGCGCGCGAGCGCGTCGGCGTCGACCCCACGGTAGCGGCGGATGCTGACATGCATGGCGCGCCTCAACCGTAGCGGAAGAAGCCGCGACCGGACTTGCGGCCGAGATAGCCGGCGTCGACCATCTGCTTCAGCAGCGGGCTCGGGCGGTATTTCGGATCGTCGAAGCCGTCATAGAGCGTCTCCATGATGTCGAGCACGATGTCGAGTCCGATCAGGTCGCCGAGCGACAGCGGCCCCATCGGATGGTTCGCGCCCAGCTTCATCATCTCGTCGACGTCCTCGGGGCTGGCGAGCCCTTCATAGACGCAGTTGATCGCCTCGTTGATCATCGGGACCAGCACGCGGTTCACCACGAAGCCGTAGCTGTCCTTCGAGACCCGCGGCGTCTTGCCGATCGCCTGGGTCAGCGCCGTCACCTCCTCGCACACCGCGTCCGAGGTCTGGAGCGCGCGGATGATCTCGACGAGGTTCATCACCGGCACGGGGTTGAAGAAGTGCATCCCGATCACCCGCTCGGGGCGCTCGGAGGCGGCGGCGAGGCGCGTCAGCGAGATCGAGGAGGTGTTGGAGGCGAAGATCGTCTCGGGCCCGCAGATCGCGTCGAGGCTCCGGATCACCTCCGACTTGATCTCGATGTTCTCGACGATGGCCTCGACCACCAGCGCCCGGTCGGCGAGCGCCTGTTGGTCGGTGGAGGTCGCGATCCGCCCGAGCGTGGCCTCCGCCGCCTCGGCGGCGATCTTGCCGCGCTTGACCAGCCTCGCGAGGCTCGCCTCGATGGACGCCCGCCCGCGTGCGAGCGCCTCGGCTTTCAGGTCCTGCATCAGCACCGGGAACCCGGCCGCCGCGAAAGTCTGCGCGATCCCCGCGCCCATCGCGCCGGCGCCGATCACGCCGATCGCCTCGTTCGCCATGCTCCCGCGCTCCCCTCGACGCTCCGCCTGCGCGATGGGGATAGCGCAGCGACGCGACAGTCGCGCGACGGTCAAGCGACAGAGCGGCCATCGCCCCCCTCGTCAGCCGGCGTTGCGCACCGAGGGCGACGCGCTCGGCAGATTGCCGACGCCCTGGAACATCTCGCGGACATTGACGGTCGAGCGCACGCCGAGAAGGTCGAAATTCTCGTCGATCCACTTGCGCGCCGTGTCGCGCCCGACTTCGAAGAGCCAGGTCAGGAACGGCCATTCGACGTTGAGCTTGGAGGAGGCGTCGAGCGGGCGCATGCGTTTGCGCGAGGCGATGACGTGGATGTGCATCCGCCGGTAGCGCGCCGGGTCGAGTTGGCCCTCCTCAAGCAGGCGCTTGACGAAGTCGATGGCGCGCAGCTCGTGCATCAGCGCGCTGTTGAAGGTGATCTCGTTGATGCGGTTGAGGATGTCCTGCGCCGTGCGGGGCAGTTCGTCGCGCGCGATCGGGTTGAGCTGCACGATCACGATGTCGTCGGCGGGGCTGCCGTCGAAGAAGGGAAACAGCGCCGGATTGCCCATGTAGCCGCCGTCCCAGTAGGCCTCGCCGTCGATCTCGACCGCCTGATGCAGCGTCGGCAGGCAAGCCGAGGCCATCGCCACGTCGAGCGTCATCTCCTCGCGATGGAACACCCGACCGCGCCCGGTGCGCACATTGGTGGCCGACACGAACAGCTCCACCTCGCGACAGGCGCGGACCTTGGCGAAGTCGATCGTCTTGCGCGCCACCTCGCGCAGTGGGTTGTAGTTGAAGGGGTTGCGCTCATAGGGCGAGGTCAGCCGGTTGAGCACGTCGAAGAACACGTAGAGCGGCGAGCCGGCGAGCGACCACGAGCCGGTCAGCCGCGCATGCGGCGGGCGCTGGATCGGGCTCATCCGCGCGCTGTCGCTGATCGCCTTCCACAGCGCGGCGAGCCGCTCGCGCGCCGCCGGCGCGCCGCCCTCGTGAAATCCCTGCGCCATGGCGATCGCGTTGAGCGCGCCGGCGGAGGTGCCCGAGATCGCCTCGATCCAGAGCCGGTCCTCCTCCAGCAGCTTGTCGAGCACGCCCCAGGTGAAGGCGCCATGCGCGCCCCCGCCCTGAAGGGCGAGATTCACCGTCTTGACGTGGCGCGCCGTGCGCCGGGGAGAGGCGACCGTCATAGAGCGCTCGCTGCGCAGTCGCGCTGCTCAGGGAGATGATCGTCGCGCCTGCGCATGGGTCTCTGTCTGCTCCGGATGCCGCCTCGCGCGAACTGTGCCGCGAAGACCCCGGTAAGGGTGTGAAGAATGGATGACGGACCGGCGACGGCGCGCCGCGCGCCTCTTCCACGACGCCCTGTCGCCGCTTCGTCGCGGTCGCGCGCTAGGCGGGGAGCCGGGCGACAGGGGGCTGGACATGAGCGGCGATCTCGCGAAGCGCGCGGCCGGGGACGACGCCGGGGCGCTGGCGGAGCTGGCGGCGGCGCTGAAGAGCGGCGCGGAGATCGACGGGCTGGAGGCGCTCGCCTCGCATGAGGCCGCGCGCCTCGTGCTGTCGCTGCCGCCACCACGCCGCGCGGCGCCTCGGCCAGGAAATCCGCCGCCTCCTCCGGGGCGGACCGCGCCGAACGGCTCAAGGCGATGCCCGTCGTGGACGCCGAGGGCCGGCTGCTCGGCATGATCGCCGCCGACGAACTGCTCGCGATCGAGCGGGCGGAGGCGGCCGAGGACATGAAGGTCATGGCCGGGCTCGACCCCGACGCGAGCGCCGCCGACGGGCCGCTGGCGATCCTGCGGCGGCGGCTGCCCTGGCTGTCGGGCGGGCTCATCGGCTCGGGCGTCGCCGCGCTCGTGGCCGGCGCCTATGAGGACGCGCTCACCGAGGCCGCCATTCTCGCGAGCCTGATTCCCATCGTGATGTCGCTGGCCGGCAACGCCGGCATCCAGGCGTCGACCGTGACAGTCCAGGCGCTGGGGGCGGGCGCGCTCTGGGTTGGCGATCTGTGGGGGCGCGTGCTGCGCGAGATCGGCGGCGCGCTGCTGAACGGCGGCGCAGTGGGCCTGCTCGTCGCCGCCGGCGTGATGGGCATGGCGCAGATCGTGGAGATCGAGCGCCCGGAAATGCTCGCGCTGACCGCCGTGCTGACGTTGCTGGCGGTGACGGTTCAGGCCTCGACCATCGGCGCCGTCATGCCCATCGCGCTCGAGCGGCTGAAGTTCGATCCCGCCTTCGCGACCGGCGTGTTCATCGCCACCTCGAACGACGTTGTGGGCGTGCTGATCTTCTTCTTGATCGCAACGACGTTCTACATCTGACTACATCTGACCGGTCCCCGCTCGGGATCGTGGAAAAGCGGACCCATCGCGAATTTATCGCGAAACTGTCTGACGCCGCGGGCAGTGTGCGGCCATCGAACCGGGAGAGGGGCAACCATGAACAACACTCGGCGCGACCGGCGCGATTTCCTCGCCGCCGGAGCCGCTGCGATCGCCCTCGGCGGCGCTGGCGCCAGTTTTCCGTTTCCGCTCTGCGCCTCGTGGACCCAGGCGTTCAGCGCGCAGAACCGCGGCGTGCGGATCGACTAACAGGCGACCGGAAGCGGCGCCGGGATCCGCGCGTTCATCGATCGCACGGTCGACGTCGCCGGCTCCGACGCCGAGATGACGCCGGAGCAGATAGACTCGGTGAAAGGCGGCCTCGTGGTGATGCCGGCGACCGCCGGCAAGGTCGTGCTGGCCTACAACCTGCGCGGCGGCGCCGAACTGAAGCTGTCGCGGTCGGTCTATCCCGAGATCTTCCGCGGGGCGATCACGCTGGAACGACGAGCGCATCGTCGCGGCAAACCCCGGCGTCGAACTGCCCGACGCGCAGATCACGGTGGTGCGCCGCTCCGACGGGGCGGGCACCAACTTCATCTTCACCAACCATCTCTCCGCAGTCGAACTGGCCTTCCGCGACGAGATCGGCGTCGGCACCACCGTCCAATGGCCGAACTTGCCGAACTTCGTCGGCGCGCCCCGCAATGACGGCGTGATGGCCACGACAATGCAGACGCCGGGCGCCATCGGCTATGTCGAATACGGCTTCGCGAAGATGTCCCAGACGCCGATGGCCTCGCTCGAGAACGCCTCGGGCGCGTTCATCCAGCCCTCGAACGGGGCCGGCGCGCTGGCGCTGTCGAGCGGCGACTTCTCGGGCGACGGGCTGTTCGTGTTCGTCACGAACCCCTCCGATCCCGGCGCCTACCCGATCACCAGCCTGACCTGGCTGCTATTCTCCCGCGAGCACGGCGACCCGCAGGTGGCCGAAGTGCTGCGAAACTTCGCCACATGGGCGATGGGCGAGCGTCAGGAAATGGCCGTCAGCCTCAACTACGTCCCGCTGCCGGACGTCGTGAAGGCGGCGAACCTCGCGAAGATCAACGACATCCATTGACCTGCGGCGCGACCGGCCCCGCGCCGGTCGCGCCCCTCGCACGCCCGCGGAGGAGCCGCCGATGCCACCCAGCGACAAGTCCTCCGCGCCAGCCGGGCTCATCACGCGTCCGCCGTCCTCCGGCGAAGCCCTCGCGAACAGGGTCTTTCGCGGAGCCGCGTTCGGCGTCGGGATCCGCACCCTGCTGCTTCTCGCCTACATCATCTACGTGATCGGCGGCGAGGCGGCCCCGGCGATTATGCGCGAAGGTCTCGGCTTTCTCGGTCGAGCGGTCTGGGCGCCGGGTCGCGAAGAGTTCGGCATCGCCGCGGAAATCTGGCTCACGCTCTACAGTTCGGGCCTAGGCCGTGTGGACGAATTGACTAGGGTGCAGGTTTCCAGTTTCCCGCGCCGCGACTTGTCTGATCCATGGAGAGCCGACCTTGGGAGGGTTGGCGATGTCCACGAGGATGACGGAACGGGATTGGGATCTGGCGCTGGAGGTGTTCCGCGCCTGCCTGCCGAGGCGGGGCGCGAAGGGCCGGGACGACCGGCTGTTTCTGGAGGCGCTGCACTATTTCGCGGTCCACAACGTCACCTGGCGGGCGCTGCCCGAGCGGTTCGGCCCGTGGAACAGCGTGTGGAAAAGGTTCTCGCGGCTGAGCCGGGCGGGGGTGTTCGAGGCGTTCTTCGCGATGCTCGCCGAATGCAGCCGCACGGCGGGCGTGGTGCAGATGTTCGACAGCACCGTGGTGCGCGCCCACATGTCGGCCGCGGGCGCCAAAGGGGGGCCGAAGCGAACGGGCTTGGGCGCTCAAGAGGCGGATACTC
>NZ_DAIQNN010000140.1:0-5419 GCF_036788415.1 Rubrimonas sp.
GGGTGAAGGCGCGGATGGCGCGGTTAATCGGAACCGAGAAGTGAAATTCCATATATGATCGCAAGCACTGAAAACACCTTGGTGACTAGGAATACATTCCGAAACGCCTTTCCATAACTCGGATACCCTCGCCTTGAAATCCTGTCAGAAATATCAACAATCCTCAGCCAAGGCTCGTAAGCCGAAAGCCTCGACTGAAATCGCCTGAACGACTTCTCGCTGATCTTAACAAGTGCCTTGTTTCTTTCTTCTATGCTCTGAAAAATACACGTAATAATAAAAAGAAATAAAGAAGCAAAAATAATAGTCACTGCCTTTTCTGAGTTTACGGCGACACCAATGGCCGCAATCGCAAACCCAATTACCGTGACAAAAAACTGAAAAAACTGCACCCTTTGTTGAGCGTGCTTATCGAACATCCTGTAGGATATATCTAGGCATAACTTGAAATCGTCGTCGAATTTTTTATTCCTTGAAGCTTCAGAATCCGGATTATTCATGACAAACCCCTGCGGGCGGAAAAATGTCCGCCCGCAGGAAGAGTACCTTCAGTTCTTCGCCTTGTCGACCAGCGCGCCGGCCTTGATCCAGGGCATCATGCCGCGCAGTTTCTCGCCGACGGCCTCGATCTGGTGGGCGTCGTTGTTGCGGCGGGTCGCCTTGAACATCGGCTGGCCGGCGCGGCATTCGCGCATCCATTCCGACACGAAGCGGCCCTGCTGGATGTCGTCGAGCACCGCCTTCATGCGCGCCTTGGTCTCGTCTCGCGGCAGGATGCGCGGGCCCGAGACGTATTCGCCGAATTCGGCGGTGTTGGAGATCGAGTAGTTCATGTTGGCGATGCCGCCCTCGTAGATCAGGTCCACGATCAGCTTCACCTCGTGCAGGCACTCGAAATAGGCCATCTCCGGCGCATAGCCGGCCTCGACCAGCGTCTCGAAGCCCATGCGGATCAGCTCGACGAGGCCGCCGCAGAGCACGGCCTGCTCGCCGAACAGGTCGGTCTCGCATTCCTCCTTGAAGCTCGTCTCGATGATGCCCGAGCGGCCGCCGCCGATGGCCGAGCAATAGGAGAGGCCGATCTCGAGCGCCTTGCCGGAGGCGTCGTTGTTCACCGCCACGAGGCAGGGCACGCCGCCGCCACGCACGAACTCGCCGCGCACCGTGTGGCCGGGGCCTTTGGGCGCCATCATCAGCACGTCGATGGAGGGCTTCGGCTCGATCAGGCCGAAATGGATGTTGAGGCCGTGGGCGAAGGCGATGGCGGCGCCGTCGCGCAGGTTCGGGGCGATGTGCTCGCGGAAGCAGTCGGCCTGCAGCTCGTCGGGCATCGCCATCATCATCAGGTCCGCCCATTTGGCGGCTTCGGCGATCTCCATCACCTTGAGCCCCGCGCCCTCGGCCTTGGCGGCGCTCGCCGAGCCCTTGCGCAGCGCGACGACGACGTTGGCGGCGCCGCTGTCCTTGAGGTTGAGCGCGTGCGCGTGGCCCTGGCTGCCATAGCCGACGATGGCGACGTTCATGCCCTTGATCAGATTGATGTCGCAGTCGCGATCGTAATAGACGCGCATCGCGCTTTCTCCCCTCGCATCATGTGTGCCGTGGCGCGGCGCTTAGACGAGCGGCCCGGCCTTGTCCAGAGAGGCGGGCGCGCGGCTCAGAGCGCGGCGCGCAGGATCGCGGTCAGCGCGGGCGCATCGAGCGCGACCGGATTGCCCTTCATCGAGGAGGAGAGCCGCGACGCCTCGGCGAGCGCGGCGCAGTCGCCCGCTTCCAGCCCCATCGCGCCGAGGCCGGGCAGGCCCTGCGCGGCGCTCCACGACGCCAGCGCCTCGAGGCCGGCCTCGGGCGAGGGCGCGCCGAATTCGGCGGCGATCAGCGCGAGGATTTCGGCGAGCTTCGCCGACGCAGGGCCGTCGCCGAGCGCGGCGGCGTTGGCGCGCAGCACATGCGGCAGGAGCGCGCCGCAGATCGCGCCATGCGCCGCGCCCGTCCAGCCGCCGAGCGCGCCGGCGAAGCCGTGGACAGCGCCGAGCCCGCCATTGGCGAGCGCAAGCCCGCTCGACAGCGAGGCCCAGGCCATCGCGTCGCGCGCCGCGGCGTCGTCGCCTTCCATCAGGGCGCGCAGGGCGCGCAGGCAGGGCGCGATGGCGGGGCGGGTCAGCGCGTCGGTGAAGGGGGTGGCCTTGCAGCTGACATGGGCCTCGATCAGCTGGGTGAGGGCGTCGAGGCCGCAGGCGAGCGTGACCGGCTTCGGGGCGCCGTCGGTCAAAGCGGGGTCGACGATCACGAGGGCGGCGAGCATCCGGTCGTCGCGCAGCGAGGCCTTGCGGCGCTGATCGGGGGCGGCGATCACGGCGTTCTTCGTGGCCTCGGCGCCGGTGCCGGCGGTGGTGGGGATCGCGACGAAAGGGAGCGGGGGCGCGTCGAGCGGCAGGGCGGCGCCGACGACTTCCATATGGTCGAGCACGGGCCGACGCGCCGGGACGAGCGCCGCGACCGCCTTGCCCAGATCGAGCGCCGAGCCGCCGCCGAGCGCCGCCACAGCCTGCGCCCCCGCCGCGCGCGCCTGCGCGACGGCGGCCCCCAGCATGGGGATGTCGGGCTCGCCGGCGCAGGAGATCGGCGTCACGGCGCAGCCCTCGGCCCGGAGCGCGTCGATCAGCCAGCGGGCGCGGAGGGCGGCGGCCCCGTGGACCAGCGCGACGCGGTCGCCGAAGCCGGCGATGCGGCGGGCCGCATGGCTTGCGACCCCGCGCCCGAACAGGATTTCGCGCGGGGCGCGGATGGCGAAGGGGGCGGTCACTCAGACGCTCATGGTGGCCGCGACCGCCTTGCGCCAGCGCGCATAGCGGGCGTCGCGGGCGCCGTGGTCGAGGCCGGGCTCGAAGCGCCGCTCAAGCCGCCAGGTCTGCGCGAAGCCCTCGGCATGCGGATAGAGGCCCGCCTTCATGCCCGCGAGCCAGGCCGCCCCGAGCGCCGTGGTCTCGAGCACTTCGGGCCGGTCGACCGGCGCGCCGATGATGTCGGCGAGAAACTGCATCCCCCAATCCGAGGCCGACATGCCGCCGTCGACCCGCAGCACCGCGCCCGCGCCCCCCTCGCCCTCGGCCCGCGCGCCGTTCCAGTCCGCCGCCATCGCCTCGAGCAGGTCGCGGGTCTGGAAACCGACGCTCTCGAGCGCCGCGCGGGCGAATTCGGCGGGGCCGGAATTGCGCGTGAGGCCGTAAATCGCGCCGCGGCATTCGGCGTTCCAGTAGGGCGCGCCGAGGCCGGTGAAGGCGGGGACCATGATCAGCTGCTGCGTGGGGTCGGCGGCCTCGGCGAGCGCCTGCGTCTCGCGCGCCTCGCGGATCACCTTGAGCCCGTCGCGCAGCCATTGCACCACGGCGCCGGCGATGAAGATCGAGCCCTCCAGCGCGTAGGTCGGTTTCCCGTCGAACTGGTAGGCGATGGTGGTCAGCAGGCGGTTCTTCGAGACGACCGGCTCGGCGCCGGTGTTGAGCAGGGCGAAGCAGCCCGTGCCATAGGTGGATTTCAGCATGCCGGGGCTGAAGCAGGCCTGGCCGAGCGTGGCGGCCTGCTGGTCGCCGGCGACGCCGAGGATCGGGATTTCGCGCCCGAACAGATCGCCCCGCGCCATGCCGAATTCGGCGGCGCAGTCGCGCACCTCGGGCAGCATCTGCATGGGGATGTCGAACAGCTTGCAGATCGTGCTCGACCAGCGGCCCTTGCGGATGTCGTAGAGCAGGGTGCGCGCGGCGTTGGTGGCGTCGGTGACATGCGCGGCGCCGCCGGTCATGCGCCAGATGAGGTAGGTGTCCACCGTGCCGAACAGCAGCGCGCCGTCGCGCGCCCTGGCCCGCGCGCCCTCGACATGGTCGAGGATCCATTTGAGTTTGGTGGCCGAGAAATACGGGTCCATCAGCAGGCCGGTCTTCTCGACGATCAGCTGCTCCTGCCCGTCCTCGCGGACGTGGCGGCAGAACTCGGCGGTGCGGCGATCCTGCCAGACGATGGCGTTGCAGACGGGGCGGCCCGTGTCCTTCTCCCAGACGAGCGTCGTCTCGCGCTGGTTGGTGATGCCGATGGCGGCGATCTGCGAGGCGGGCAGGCCCGCGCGCTCGATCACCTGCCGGCAGACGCCCGCGGTGGTGGACCACAGATCGGCCGGGTCGTGCTCGACCCAGCCGGAGCGGGGGTAGATCTGGGGGAACTCCTCCTGCGCGACGGCGGCGATCTTCATCTGCGCGTCGAACAGGATGGCCCGGCTCGAGGTCGTGCCCTGGTCGATTGCGAGGATGTGGGTCAACCGAACGAGGCCCCTAACCGTAAAACGGCGCGAAAATGGAATCGCTAGCGCCCATTGCGAATTCTCTGCAGCTCTCTCACGCGCCGATCGGCAGCTCGTTTCTTTCTGGCGCGCTGACGTTTATCGGTAACACCCCGAAGTTCATTATCGTAAACCTGCTCACAAAGCCTCAAAAATTTAGCCTCATTCATTTCTTTTATTTCTGTGTTAGTCGGGCTTCGCGCCATTTTTTGTTCCCACTAGTTCCCGAAGCTTGTCCTTAAGCTCACCTGCGTCATCTATAAACTCTGAGATCGCCCTATCGCAATCCTTCGCAAGCTCCAGTCGCTCATCGAGGAGCACACTATCCTCAAGTCTTTTAAGCTCTTCCTTCACCGATTGGAAGCTCTCACTCAAATCAGCAATCTCTTGCGTAAGATCACGATCAAACAAGGTAAAGTTAGGAGTCTGCAAAAACTCCAAAGACGGAATGCTGTAACTTTCAATTTCGATTTTATTATCTTCGAGATAATCCTTAACATCTCTTCCAATCGGCAATAGCTTCCTTACAAGAAAGTCTATATTTGCCATTATAAGATTTGCGTTTGATATAACAATATTTAACCTATTTTCTGTCTCTTTGTCGCGGATTTCAGCGATGTCCTTAAAATATTGATTTGACAAATTTGAAAATGAGACCTGCAGTTCGGCTAGATTCTTTGACGCCTCGACGAGCCGTGCGTCTAATGTCGACGCTGCATCTATTGCTTTTCTTACCGCAGTCGCATGTGCGGCTGACGAGCTACGGATAACCAGCCAATTTCCCGCAAGAGCGCAAACACCACCTATCACTCCAGATAGGAGCGTCTCCCATTGAAACATGTCACTGCCCCACATTTGGTATCTTTTTCACAAGAGAGTAACACCGCTTGTGGTCCTTGAAAAGCAGGCAGTTCATTGTGAACTGCCTGCATCTCACACAGTGTTCAGAGAATCAGTTGCTCCAGCTCCGCACCATCGCGTCGTAGTTGACGGTGACGGGCGTCGGGTCCTCGTTGTCGAGCTTGGGCTTGGGCGCGCCGGGCTGTTCGAGCCAGTAGGCGGCGTCGCGCGGCTCGTTCAGCTTCG
>NZ_DAIQNN010000141.1:0-5414 GCF_036788415.1 Rubrimonas sp.
CTCAAGCAGCTTCGCGCCCGGCGACGCTACTGGCGACGCTCACTGCGACGCTCACTGCGACGCTCACGGCGACACTCACGGGGCGGCATGGCGCGGCGCGTCAGGCCGGATAGCCGAGCCTGTCGGCGGCGTCGCCGAACCGCTCCGCGAAGGCGGCCGTCAGCCGGTCGTCGAACGCCTCGCGCCAGACGCCCGCCCTGCCGCTCTGCACATGCGCGCGCTTCTCCGCCACGCCGCCGAATATCGAGTTGCGCCGCGCCGCTTCCGCGGCCGCCGGCATCAGCTCGTCGCGCAGGCCGAGCAGGCGGAAGCAGGACCGGAAGAGCGACAGATCCGCGTCGACCATCAGATCCTCCAGGCGGACGATCATGGCGTCGGGGTGGCGCTCCTTCGCCGCGACCATCGCGCGCACCGTCCTGCCGCCGGAATGGTCCATCTCGAACACGACGCGCTCCTCGATCGTGGGAAGCGCGTTGATCGCTTCGCGATAGGTGGCGCCCAGCGTCGGCCAGTAGTCGCCCGGATACCGGTGCGTCGGCATGGTCAGCCAGGGCTCGTCCGCCCGGACGTGATACCTGGCCGCGCTGAGCACGACGTCCCGCGGGTCGCGGACGCAGATGAGCGTGGGCGCCGACGGGTCGGCGTGTCTGAACGATGCGTGGTCGTTGAACTCGATGTCCCAGCCGAGAAGCGGGCTGCGCGCCCGGCTGCTCCACCAGACCCTCAGACGGACGTCCCTCTGCAGGTCGCGCAGGATCGTGCTCCACAGCACGGTCCCGGTCTTGTGAAACGTGCCGATGCGCGATGGACGGGTGACGGCCGGCCGCTCCACGACGGACCGCAGCCGGCGGCGGAGATCGTTGGACACCATGCTCAACATCTGGCCGCTCCAAATGACCGGCCCCGTCCGGACGCGCCTCGGACGCGCCTCGGGCGCGCCGACGGCGATCGACCTTGCGGACCCGGGCGGCGCCGGTCGCCCGCGCCGCGCGCCGCGCGAACGTCGACTGGCGAGCGCCTGCGCGGCGGGGCCGGGCGGGCGGCGCTCATGCGGGCGCAGCGGCCGGCCGGCCGATCGAGGTGTAGGCGAAGCCCGCCGCCGCCGCCTCGGCCGGGCGGTAGATGTTGCGCAGATCGACGAGCGCGTCTCCCGACATCACCGAGCGCAACCGCGCGAGGTCGAGCCCGCGGAACATGTTCCACTCCGTCAGCAGAACGATCGCGTCCGCCGCCGCCGCCGCCTCGTAGGGGTCCTCGCGCCATGCGGCGCCCGGCAGGAGCGCCTCGCCCTCCTTGCGGCCGTGGGGGTCGCAGATCGTGACCGCGGCGCCGGCGCCGATCAGCGCGGGGACGACCACCAGCGACGGCGCCTCGCGCATGTCGTCGGTGTCGGGCTTGAAGGTGACGCCGAAGACGGCGATGCGCCGGCCGGCGAGGCGATCGTCGAGCGCGCCCGAGATCTTCTCCACCATCCGGCGCTTGCGGGCGTCGTTCACCGCGATGACCGTCTCGACGATTCGCAGCGGGCTGTTGGCCGACTGACCGGTCCGCGCCAGGGCGAGCGTGTCCTTGGGAAAGCACGAGCCGCCGTATCCCGGCCCGGGATGCAGGAACTTCGGCCCGATCCGGCGATCGAGCCCGACGCCGTGGGCGACGTCCTGAACGTCGGCGCCGACGTGCTCGCACAGATCCGCGATCTCGTTGATGAAGGTGATCCTGGTCGCGAGCATCGCGTTCGCCGCGTACTTGATCAGCTCGGCGCTTTCCAGCGAGGTGAAGTGGATGGGCGCGTCGCGCAGCGACAGCGGCCGGTAAAGGGCGCGCAGCACGTCGCGCGCGCGCTCCGTCGCCGCGCCGACGACCACGCGATCGGGCCGCATGAAATCCTCGATCGCGGCGCCTTCGCGCAGGAATTCCGGGTTGGACGCGACGTCGATCACGAGCTCGGGGCGGACGCGGCGCAGGATGCGCAGGACCTCCCGGTTGGTCCCCACGGGGACGGTCGACTTGATCACGACCACGCCGGGCGCCGTCATGGCGCGCCCGACCTCCTCCGCCGCGGCGTAGACATAGGACAGATCGGCGTGACCGTCGCCGCGGCGCGTCGGGGTGCCGACGGCGATGAAGACGGCGTCCGCGCCGTCGAGCGCAGCCGCGAGGTCCGTCGAGAAGGACAGCCTGCCCGCCGCGACGTTGCGCGCCGCCAGCGATTCCAGTCCGGGCTCGTAGATCGGCATGTCGCCGCGGCGCAGCATCTCGATCTTGGCCTGCGCCTTGTCCACGCAGACGACGTCGTGTCCGAAGTCCGAGAAGCACACTCCGGAGACGAGGCCGACATAGCCCGTCCCGATCATCGCTACGCGCAAGTCGAATCTCCCCGGCCGTCCTGTCGACGCCACCCGTGGTAGCGCAATTGGCCGCCGTCGCGCCAGATGTTGGGCGGACGCCGACATTTCGCTGCAACACCGCCACAATCGGGGGGCTGTTGCGCCCGGCCGTGCAATCCCCGTGCGGCGCCGCGAAACTTTGGTTAACCATCGCCGCCGTAAGTTCATCCCCACAGGCGCGCCAAGCTCTCCATCCCGACCCGCCTCCATCCGGCGCGCACGACCATCCGCGCCATCCCCCGTTCGGAGCCTTCCAAGGATGTCCACCACCCATGTCGTCGCCAACCGGGCGCAGTTCGACAGCGCCCTCGGGCGGATCAGCGACGGCGACGTCATCGCGCTGGCGCCGGGGGGCTTCGGCGGCCTGACGCTGCGCGATGCGGCGTTCGCGAAGGGCGTCACGATCACCTCGCTCGACCCGGCCTCGCCGGCCGTCGTGGAGTCGATGAACCTGTCGGGAAGCCGCAACGTCACCGTCGAGGGCGTCGCCTTCGCCCGGGACTGGCCGGTCGTCACCAACGCGTTCTACACGCTGCTTCGTCTCGACAACACGCAGGGCGTCGTCGTTCGCGACAACACCTTCACCGGCAGCGTCGTGAACGACGGCTCGAAGCACGACGGCCGGATCGTCGACGTCGGCATCTACGGCAGGGACGTGCGCGACGCCACGATCGAGGGCAACCACCTGGAGGGCACGCACCGCGGCGTGAGCTTCGGCGGGCTCTACAATTCGACGATCCGCGGCAACATGATCACCGACTACCGCGAGGACGGCATGTCGCTCGCCTATGTCTCGGGCTCGGTGATCGCCGGGAACGTGGTGCGCAACCCGATCCGGGCGGGGGGGGACCACCTCGACTACATCCAGATCCGGCAGGTCCGCGACACCGTCATCGACTCCAACTTCCTCGTCCAGGGGAACGGCGAGCCGTCGCAGGGCATCTTCATCGGCTCAGCCGACAGCGATCCGGCGTGGAACCACGGCCTGACCATCGTCAACAACATCGTCCACGGCGGCATGCGCAACGCGCTGTATCTCACCGGCATGAGCGATTCGACCGTCGCCAACAACGTCGTGCTCACCCACAACCGCAATTTCCACAACGCCTCGCTGATCATCCAGGAGTCGCCGCGCATCGAGGTCGTCGACAACGTCGTGTCGGGTTCCGGATCGTCGGCGCTCAACGTCGTCAGCGGCGGCGGCGTCTACCGCGGCAGCGTCTGGATGAACGGCGCCGACGTCTTCGGCCCCGCCCATCACACCCGCGTCCTCGCCAACGCCAATGTCGGCGGCGAAGCCCGGCCGTCGGACTTCGCGGTCGTGGCGCCGCATCTGCTGCAGGGCGGCCGCAGCCCCGGCGTCGACGTCGAACGCTTCGCCGCAGTCGAGGCCCTGCTCGGCCTGCAGCCGGCGCCCGGGCCGACGCAGGCGCTCAGCCTGCGGGGCATCGACTGGTCGTCGCATCTGCCGGGCGATCAGGACTTCGGCGCGATCGAGATCACCGACGGCGGGGTGAAGCTCACCGGCAACGTCTGGAAGCAGGCGGCGGGACCGGTCGCGCTCGACCCCCGGTCCGTCATCGCGGTCGACGTGACGATCGACAATCCCGGGGAGATCGTCGGCATCGGCTTCCTGCGCGACGGACGCGTCCTGCCCGAGCACGCCTTCGCCATCGCCGGCTCGCAGAACTGGGGCCACCGCGACGCATGGTCGCAGTGGCCGGCGGGGACGACCCGCACCGTCGTCATCGAGGTCGGCCGCTTCGTGAAGGGCGCCTTCGACGGGCTGGTGCTGATCGGCGACGACGACGCGCGGGCCGCGACATCGGTCGTCTTCTCCAATCTGCGGCTGACGAACGCCCTGGCCGCGTTGCCGGGGTCGGTCGACGCCGGGCCGGCTCCCGCCGACCCCGAGCCCGCGCCCGATGGCGGTCTGGCCCCGCCGGACGGATCCGTCGCGCTGCTTCAGCTCGATTTCTCGGACGGCGCGCGCAGCTTCGACGCGCGTCCCCACGGCATCGGCCCGCAGGACTTCGGCTTCGCCGAGACGCTCGACGGCGGCGCGACGCTGCGCGTGGGCGGCAACGGCTGGAAGCACCTCCCGCAGAACTTCACCGTCGTCGACGGCATGACGCTGTCCTTCGAGTTCGCCGCGCCCGCGATCGGCGAGATCCATGGCGTCGGGCTGGTTCGTCCGCGCGTCAATCTCCGCGAGACCACCTTCGCCCTCGCCGGGACGCAGGACGACTTCGGCCTCCTCGACTTCCGCGCCGACGGGATCGCGCCGGGCGAGTGGCGCCGCTTCGACATCGTGCTGTCGGACTACGTGTCCGGCGACTTCAGCGGCCTGCTGTTCATCATGGACAACGACGCGGCGCCGGCGGTCGGGGAAAGCCTCTTCCGCAACGTCGCGCTCTCCGCGCCCGATCCGCACGGCGCGACGCCGCCGGCGGACGCGTTCGACTTCGTCGACGTGACCAGCCCCGACTTCGTCGACGTTGCGCGCCTCGACTTCACGGACGCCGTGCGCAGCTTCGACGCGCGTCCCCACGGCATCGGCCCGCAGGATTTCGGCCTCGCCGAGACGCTCGACGGCGGCGCCACGGTCCGTCTCAGCGACAACGGCTGGAAGTACGTGGCCCAGAGCGTCGACGTCGTCGACGGGCTGACGCTGTCCTTCGAGTTCGCCGCGCCCGCGATCGGCGAGATCCATGGCGTCGGGCTGGTTCGTCCGCGCGTCAATCTCCGCGAGACCACCTTCGCCCTCGCCGGGACGCAGGACGACTTCGGCCTCCTCGACTTCCGCGCCGACGGGATCGCGCCGGGCGAGTGGCGCCGCTTCGACATCGTGCTGTCGGACTACGTGTCCGGCTCGTTCGACGGCTTCGTCTTCATCATGGACAACGACGAAGAGCCGGCCGTCGGCGAGAGCCTGTTCCGCAACGTCACGCTGTCCGCGCCCGACCCGATGCCGCCCGACCCGATGCTGCCCGACCCGATGCTGCTCGACGGGTTCTGAACGGGCCC
>NZ_DAIQNN010000142.1:0-5377 GCF_036788415.1 Rubrimonas sp.
CCGACGCTGATGCTCTTGGACATCGTGCCCAGCGTCTGGACCATGCCGGCCGACTGGGCGGCGGCGTTGGCTATGGCCCCGGCTACCGCCTTCTCGTCGAGGCCGAGGATTGCCGCTGCGGCCGTCGCACTGCCGAAGACGCCGCAAGTTGAGGTGATGTGCCAGCCCCGCGCGTAGTGCGACGGCGAGACGGCGTTGCCGAGCCGGCAGGTGATCTCCGCCCCGATGACGAACGCCCGCAACGCTTCCTCGCCGCTCAGGATGCGCTCCTGCGCCAGCGCGACGACCGCCGGGGCGACGGGGGCCGAGGGGTGGATGATGGTCGGCGGATGGGTGTCGTCGAAGTCGTGGATGTTGGCCGCCATGCCGTTCAGCATGCAGGCGAGCAGCATGTCGGTCGTTTCCGGCCGGCCGAGCACAGTCGCGTCGCCCCCCCGGCTATAGCGCGACTGGACCGCGAGCGCCTTGTCGACGGCGGCCTCCCGACACCCGGCGAAAGCGGTCGCAAGTACGTTCACGAGCGAACGCCTGGCCGCGTCGACCACATGGCTGGGCAGATCCTCGAACCGGACCGAGCCGACGAAGCCGGCGAGAGTCCGTTCCACTTCGGGGCCCGCCGAAGCGCGTATCGCAACTGACATGTCCACCTTCCGAGTCTTCCTCGCTGTGAGCGCGGCGCGAAGCCGGCCTAGACCCCGGGCGTCGCACCGCCGTCGACCACGAAAACGCTGCCGTGCACGTATCGCGCCGCCGGCGACGCCAGGAAACAGACGGCGCGGGCGATGTCCTCGGGCTCGCCGAAGCTGTCGATGCCGAGGGACCGCCGCAGCCGCTCCCGCGCCTCGTCCCGGTCCACGCTGTCGCGCCGGGCGACGGCCTCGATCCGTTGCTGCAGGCGGTCGGTGACGATGTGACCCGGGCACACGACGTTGACGCGCGGCCGGCCGCCGCCGGCTCGCCTGGCGAGCGCTTTGGAGAAGTTCACGATCGCGGCGTTCACGGGTCCGCCGACGGTGAACTCGGGCTCGGGCGTCTGCCCGCTGACGCCGCTGACGTTCACGATGGCCCCGGACGACGCGACGAGATGCGGCCATGCGCTGCGGCACGCCCGGACCATGGCGTGATACTTCAAGGAGAAGCCGCTGAGATGATCGTCGTCGGTCAGCGCGAGGAAATCGCCGCGCTTCGTGTCGCCCGCGTTGTTCACAAGCACGTCGAGGCGCCCGAAGCGGCCGACCGCAACCTCGACCACCTCGCCCGGCGCCGTCCGCTCCCTCAGGTCGGCAGGCATCGTCAGCACGTCCACGGGCGCTTCGGCCTCGACGTCCAGCCGAGTCTGCTCCAGACCCTCGGCGCTCCTCGCGGTGAGCGCCAGCCGATAGCCCTGCCGGGCGAACTCGAGCGCGATGGCGCGGCCAAGTCCGCGGCTCGCCCCGGTGATGAGCGCAACTGGTTGCGTTTCAGCCATCTGTTCCGCCTCTCGAATCGGGGCTGTCGGGACGTGCGACGGACTGCCGGCGCCATCGGCGCGGGCCCCTCGCGCCGATGACAAAGCCTCAGACGATCATGTTGACTGCTGATAATACGATGCCATACGCTTCAGCAAGCGAAAGCGGGAGAGGACAGTGAACGATCACATCGACCAGAGTTCGGAGCTCTTCCAGCAGGGCCTGAAGATTCGGCGCGAGGTGCTCGGCGCCGCGCATGTAGACCGGTCCCTGAGCAAGGCCGACGCGTTCACGGCCGAGTTCCAGCAGATGGTGACGGAATGGTGCTGGGGTCGGCTCTGGGGCCGCGACGGCCTGGATCGCAAGACGCGCAGCCTCCTCAATCTCGCGATGCTGTCGGCCCTGAACCGCCCTAACGAGGTGGCCCTGCATGTGCGCGGCGCCGTTAACAACGGCGTGTCGCGCGACGAGATCAAGGAGGCCCTGCTGCAGGTGATGATCTATTGCGGCGTGCCTGCGGCGCTCGACAGCATGAAAGTGGCGGCCGAGGTGTTCCGCGACATGGACGGCGAAGCGTGACGTCCCGGGCGACTGCCGCGGCGCGGCAGGAACCGCGGTCGCCCGTCCACGTGACGGGAGAGCTCGCCACCCATATCGCCGCCAGCCGGACTGGCGATCTGCCAGACGCAGTGCGCGCTGAGGGCGTCCGGGCGCTCGTCAACATTGTGGGCTGCTCGGTCGGCGGCGCCGGGGAGGAGGCGGTGTCGATCGCCCTCGATGCCTTCGCTCCCTTCTTCGGCCCGGCTACAGCCGCCATCCTCGGGCGGAGGGAGCGGTGCGATCCGCTGCACGCCGCATTGTTCAACGGCATAGCGTCGCACGTTCATGACTTCGATGACACGATGCCTAAGAATTACATCCACGCCAGTTCGCCGGTCGCCTCGGCCCTGTTCGCCTACGCCTCAACCAACTCCGTGACCGGGCGCGACTTCCTGCACGCCTTCGTGCTTGGCTTCGAGGTCACCGCCCGCGTCGGCAACGCGACGTATCCGGCTCACTACGACGCCGGATGGCACAGCACCGGCACCTGCGGCGTCTTCGGGGCCGCCGCGGCCGTCGGCTGGCTGCTGGCGCTGCCCGCCGACCGTATGGTGCATGCGCTGGGCCTCGCCGCGACGCAGGCGTCCGGACTGCGCGAGATGTTCGGCGCCATGGGAAAGGCCTTCCACCCTGGGCACGCCGCGCGCAACGGCTACGAGGCGGCGCTGCTCGCTCGCGGCGGCTTCACCTCCGGGCGCTACCCGCTGGAGGGTCCGCGCGGGTTCGGCGCCGTCACGTCTGGCTTCTTCGCCGCCGATCGCATCACCGGGGGCCTCGGGCGCGACTTCGAGATCCTCGGCAACGCCTACAAGCCGTTTCCCTGCGGGATCGTGAACCACCCGGCCATCGACGCGGCCCTGCAGCTGCGTGCGGAGCACACGCTCGACCCGGCGTCGATCGCGGCTGTCAGGCTGCGCGTCGCGCCGCTTGTGATGGACCTCTGCGGCAAGCGCGACATCTCGACCGGTCTTGAGGGCAAGTTCTCGGTGGTTCACGGCGCCGCCGTGGCGCTCGTGCGCGGCAAGGCCGGCTTGAGGGAGTACACCGACGAGGGCGTCAACGACCCCGAGGTCAGCCGCGTCCGCAACGCCGCAGTCCCCGAGGGCGACCCGGCGGTGTCGGAGGACGGCGTGCGGATCGAGGTGACCCTGAAGGACGGCACCGTGCTCGCGAAGTCGCTGACGCACTCGCTGGGCAACCTCGCCCGCCCGCTCAGCGAAGCCCAGCTCGACGAGAAGTTTCTCGATCAGGCGGTGCTGAGGCTGCCCGAGGCGAAGGCCCGCCGTCTGCTGGCGGCGACGCGGGGGATCGAAGAACTGGCCGACGTCGGGGAGCTGGTCCGGCTCGCCGTCCCGGACCGCTGAGGTGATGGCGGACAGCGCACCCATTGTCGGCGTTGCGGGACTCGGCAAGATGGGCGCGCCCATCGCCCGGCGGATCGCGGCCGCGGGCTATCGCGTCCACGGCTTCGACGTCGACGCGACGCGGCTGGGGGCCCTTATCGGCGCGGGGGTCGCGCCTGCGGCGTCGCCCGCCGCGCTAGGCGCCGCGTGCGACGTGGTCCTGCTTGTCCTCCCCACGCCCGACGTGGGGCTGACCGTCGCGTTGGGGGAGCACGGGCTGGCGAGCGTCGGCCGGCCCGGTCTCGTGATCGACCTCGCAACGACCGGCCCCGACGCAGAGGAGCGCCTCGAGGCGGAGCTCGGCCGCTACGGCGTACGCTTCATCGGCTGCCCGGTGAGCGGCGGCCCAGCGGGCGCGGAGGCGGGCACGCTGACGCTGATGGCGGGTGGACGCGCCGAGGACATCGCCATGGCGCGGCCGGTGCTCTCGACCTTCGGCGCGCCGATCGTCGTCGGCGAGCGGCCCGCTCAGGCGCAGGCGCTCAAGCTGCTCAACAACATCCTGTCGCTGACCAACCTCGTGGCGGCGGGCGAGGCGCTGGTGTACGCGGCCAAGATCGGGCTCGATCCGCAGGTGACGCTCGACGTGCTGAACGCGTCGAGCGGCCGCAACTCCGCCACCGAGACGAAGATCCCCAGGAACGTCGCCACGGGCAAGTTCGATTTCGGCATGGACGTCGCGCTCTCGCTCAAGGACGCGAGCCTGTTTCTGGACGCCGCGCATCGGCAGGGAGTGCCGACGATGGTCACGTCGACGGTGCGCGACGTCCTCGGCGAGGCCGTGGCCGCCTATGGCGGGAGCGCTGATCTCACCTTCGCCGTGAAGCTGCTGGAGGAGCGAGGCGGCGCCGCATTCCGCTGGCGCGAGGCGGCGCCGCTTTGACCGCAGGAACGAAGGAGAATGACGGGCGGAATTTCTGATACATCATTGTGCCGCCTGCGCAGGACGATCCCAAGGCGATTTCAGAAGGTGCGCAATGGACGAGCTTAGCCTGCACATCACCAACCAACCTCCGACGCTCAGGCGGATGGTCGAAGACCGGTTGAGGGCCGCGATTCTACAAGGGCGCTTCAAGCCGGGGCAACGGCTCATCGAGCGCGAGCTCTGCGAACTCATCGGCGTGAGCCGGACTTCGATCCGCGAGGCGCTACGGCATCTTGAGGCCGAGGGCATCGTCGACACGGTTTCGCAGCGCGGCCCAGTCGTCGCCCGCATGAGTCTCGACGAAGCGATGCAGCTCTACCAGCTGCGCGCGGCGCTGGAGGCTTTCGCCGCAAGGCAGTTCGCGCTCAATGCGTCGGCGACCGACATCAGGCTTCTCAAGGATGCCCTGCAGCAGATCAAGGAGTGCGATCCGCAGGACTCGGGCGGGGCCTTGCTTCAGGCCAAGTCGAACTACTACGCCGTCCTGATGCGGGGCTGCGGCAACATCTACATCGGTCAGCTTCTCTCGAATTTACACAACCGAATCATGCTCCTGCGCAAGACGACGATGAGCCGACCCGGGCGGATCAAGGACAGCATCGCAGAAATGCAGGAGATCTGCGACGCCGTGGAGGCGCGCGATCCCGCGCGGGCGGAACGCGCCGCGATCCTTCACATCGAGGCGGCCAGCGCGATCGCCGCAGAAACGCTCCGGGAGCGCGCCCTAGATCAAGGCTGTTGATTTCCACGCGGAACTGACCCGGGAATCGGCCTGATTTCCGCCGAGATTTGCGCCATGTGACCCCCCCCAGAGCCTTGCGCGACGGGGGGCTACGGAGTGATCCACATGGGACTTTTGAACGTCATCCGACGCATGGCGCCGCGGGAGCAGCTGCCGATGCGCGAGATCGCGCGGCGGACGGGCCTGTCGCGCAACACGATCCGGAAGTCGTTCCCCCTGAACAAAGCGATCAGGCTGCCGCGTAGGCGATCCTCCTGCC
>NZ_DAIQNN010000143.1:0-5372 GCF_036788415.1 Rubrimonas sp.
GTCCCGCGATCCCCTTGCGCATGTCCGTGACGCCGCAGGCCAGGTAGACCCGCACCCCCGCGCCCGGCGCGATCATGCGCCCTCCACCGCGCCGATCAGCCGACGTAGCTCCGCCGTCGGCAGTGACGCCGGCGTCCGCAGCACGCGGCCGCCCGCCAACACGATCTCCACCGTCATGTCGGGCGCCGCCGTCGCTTCAGCGGCCGCCGGGGCGCTGTCAGGCGCGACGCCCATAGCGTCGGGCGCGTCTTCGACCGAGGGCATCATCAACGCCGGCTCGGGGACCACCTCCACAAAGCCAACCACCCCGCCCTGCATCCCAAGATCGCCCCGGCGCGCCGCGCGCCGCCAGTCGTAGACTTGCTGCCGCGTCACGTCGAACCGGCGCGCCACATCCGAAACGACAGCCCCGTGCTCCAGCGACGCGACCACCACAGCGAGCTTGTCGCGGATGCTCCAACGGCGACGGCGCTCGACCCGCCCGAGAACCTCACCCCGCACCGCCGCCTCCGATCCATATGGACGTCGCTGACGACGTCGTCAGAGACGTCTCATCGCAGATCAGGACGCGGCCGTGCAGGCGGCCATGAGCGGCCGGTTACGTTCGAAGTTCAGTAAAGGGCGACGATCCCGGTCGCGGTGGACCCTGTCGCGAGCACGCGACGCACGCGCAGCGGGTGATACTGCGCATCGGCGGAGTCGAAGGCGACAGTCGTTCCGTGGCGGTCCATGGCCACGAACACGCCCGACTGCCCGACGAAGATCCCTCGCGTCAGGCCAAGCGGCAGGTCGATGAGATCGTTCGGAATGACCTGTGAGAAATAATCCACCGGACCTTCCACGCTCTTCGCACGACCAGAGAACTTTTCCGAATTCATGATGAATTGATCTCTCCAGAAAACTTTATAAAATAGTCAACATTTAGCACAGTGCGCCGACACATTTCCTGAGCATATGTAATCATCTTATATGAAGATTTTCTGAAAGCTGGCGCAACCCGGCCGACCCGACAGTGAAGATCAAGATGCACGCGGAAGAAGACTATCGGGATCCGGCGTCGGCCGCCGCCTGAAGGCGCCGCCGCCGGATTGGCGTCGGGGATGTGAGCAGGGCGAGGAAAACGTAAGGGCAAACGGTCACGGGACCGGATCGGGAGAACCAGCACTGCGGCCGAAGCGCCTCCGAGCGCGGGTAACCGAAATGGTCCCGATCCGCATATCTCCATACAGGCCTGCGGCAGTGAACGGTCGCATCTACGAGGCCGGACACACGACCGCACCTGACCACATGCCCGAACCATGACCCAAGAAAATGCTTGCATCCGAAGGGGCGTCCACAAAAGGCCCCTTACCATTCAACGTCGAGCGGCATGTGTTCTCAGACTGACCTTGGTCGTCAATCCGTCCGTATGCGTCAGGCTCAGGCTCAACGGCGCGTGCGCAGTCTGGGCCGCCGTCCAAGTTACCAGGCCAGTACGGCTGATGTGCAGCTTGCCGCCTTCGTGGGTCACCATGTGGCGGTCGGTCGAACCGTCGCGAACGCCGCCGACGGCCGCCGCTTGGTCATCCAGCGTATTCTCAATGTTGTAACGGCCGTTGGGGGCCAGAACGAAAGGGTCGACTGGCTCGTCCCATGCCAAGGTCGTCATGTCCAGCCTCGCCGTCGTCTCGGGTGCGGCGCCATTCAGGGCGCGCAGTTCCGGCGCGTTGGACGGGTTGTCGTTCGAGAACGTTCGCACGAAAGGGACACGAGCCGAGAGCGCGAGCGCCTGCTGGCGGCTGGCGTAGGCGATGCAGCGAGCGCGCCACCCCGACGGCGGATCGCTTGGCCGCGCCCCGGCACAGGCGAAAACGTGATCTCGGACATGATCTGGATGCGACGGCAGGGTTTCCCTGGACCAAAGACGCGGCGTGGCTTCCGCAATGAACACGCCATTGCTAGAGCCCCCCGCGGGGACGGTCTCTCCATTAGGCCCGAGCGCCGGAAAGCCACCCTCGATATGTGCTATAGGGTCAATACGACACCATTTTTCACACGCATAGTTCTTCCGCCCGATGCGGTTCTCTCCGTCGTTCCTATCGAGTTGTCGAATGACATACGGCGTCACGCCGCGTTTGATGCGGTTGGTCTGGTAGCCGGGGATCGCATAAAATCCATATGCTGCGACCTTGATGTCTGCGGTGTAAGTGTCGTCCACCGTCGTCGCACCGTACCACTGGTCTTCAGGATACATCTGGATCGGGGCCGTGGAACCTACGTTGCCCGCCTGCTCATACCAGTCGACCGTGACCCCTCCGGCGATCAGACACCACCCGCCCACCGAGATCACCGGCGTGCGCTGAATCATCCCCGCATGGAGATAATCCTGCACCAACAGCCACTTGGCGCCTTTAGAGATCAGAGAGCCGAAGGCATGATCCGCCTCATGGACCACTCCGTCTGACACCGCCTGCGAGCGACCCCAAAAGGCCTCTCCCGAAATACAGTTACGCCAGCGCTGATTTTCTGCATAATACAGTTTCTGGGCGCCTTTCGGCCCGAAAGACCGAACATAATTGCTCAATCCTTCGTCTGCTACCCCAAATAAAGTAATATGATTTACATCAATATCATAGAGATTCTGGGCCCTTAACTGCCGCGTGTACAGCCCGCGCTGCGTTTTGGCAGCGTCCGCGCTCTGGGGAGCGCCCATGCAAATTTCAAGATGCTCAACGCGAACGTGGGACGCGGCTATGCGGAGCGGATTGTCTTGTTCGCGATATAGCTGAATGCCGCTCGGCGACGTCTGGCCCGCAATCCAAAGCTTGTCGCGGTCTATGGCGATTTCACCGCCGGAACGCACCGTGATCCGGCCCGAGACGTCGAACACCACGATCCGCGGGCCGCCGCGCGTGTCGAGCGAGTTTGCCGACACCGCGTCACGGAGCGTTCCGGCGCCTGAGTCGTCGAGGCTAGTGACATGGTAGATGTGCGCACCAGCGACGCCTTGGTCGAGCCCGCCGCGCCCATAGGATCGTATGAAGTGTTCGGGCCTGAACAGGGGGTCCATCGCCCAGTGCGACACCGCCCTGCCTGAATCGAAGGTGACCGCCTCCGGGTCGCCCGCGGTCGAGACGATGGCGCGGTCGCTGGGAGACGAGGCTGCTCTCAAGCCGAAGATTGGGGCCGTGACGACCGTGAGCGCGCCCAGTGCGAGCAATTGGCGTCGATCACGACGCTTCCACGACTTCTGCGACATCGCTTTCACCTCGGCAGTGGCCGTCACGACTTATTTGGACTCCACCGCATCGATTGGGGCTGGCGCCCCAGAAGCCTCACTGATCGCCAATGATGAGCGTCACCTTTGCGGTTCTCCGATCGCAGGTGTCAAGCGTCACCCAGGCGGTCGCGTAGGCGCTTACTCAAGATCCGCTTTCCCGGAAGGGAAGCACAGATCAGCCGAGCTCGAAAGCCCCTGAACAGTCGGACGTTTCGCGCGCTGGCATGACGCCCGCGCGCCCGGTTTCCCGCCCGGCGCCGCACCGTCTCATGGAGTCGCCTCAACGACCGCGGCGCGCGCCGCGAGCGCGGCCTGCCGGGCATGGAAACCCTCGACGGGCGTGAGGCCGAGCGTCGCGAGCGCGTCGGCCCAGCGATGCGACCAGTCGTGCCGGCGCAGCCCGTTCAGCACGTTCGCCGCGCGGATGCGGGCGCGCCGCGCCGGATCGGCCTCGAGCGCGTCGAGCGTCGCCTCGACGTCGCTCCCGTCGGGGCGGATGCGCACCATCGCGTCCGGCCAGTCGATCAGCCGGTCGATCACCGGACTCGACTGGTAGTCGCCGATCATGATCGCGCCGCCGGTCGTCGCCTCGAAGAAGCGCGCCGACATCACCCGGTCGTCGCGCAGGACCGGGATCTTGTGCGCCGCCGGCGCGATGGTCGGTCCCCAGACCACGGCGTAGCGGCTGCGCCGGGTCAGCTCCGCGCTCATCGCGCGCGTCGTCTCCCAGTCGTCGGCGAGCATCTTCGCCCAGACGTCGTACTTGTAGAACAGCCCCTGCCGCGCGGCGATCTCGACCAGCCGCGCATGCACGTCGGGCTGGCGGCGGCCGTAGCTGAGGATGTCGATCGGCCGGTGCGGCATCCGCCCCTCGACCGGGACGGGCGCGGCGCGCAGCGCGTCGACGGCGAGCGAAAGCTGGCTGACCGGCGTCCGCGTCCGGGCCTGGACAAGCGGGATCGCGGCGTCGTTGACGAGGAAGACGTGATCGAAGCGGTCGAGAACTCCGAGGTCGCGAGCCTTCTCGACCTCGCCCGACCAGAGCTCTAGCAGGAAGACTGCGGCGATCTTGGAGCGCTCGCGCCAGCCCCGGATTCGCTCAAGGAAGCGCAGATCGGAGGGGAAGAACAGCACCACGAAGCACAGGTCGTACTCCGCGTCGATGTCCTGCGGCTCCGCGAGATCGTTCCAGCGCATCATCATCAGGTCGCGCAGCGCCTGCGCGAGCCGGTAGCGGTCGTCGGCGAGCAGACGCCACATGGAGGCCGGCGTGGCGTAGTGGCGGGCAGGCGGCGCGCAGACGATCCCGCCTTCCGCGGCGGCGACGACCCGGGCGATGTCGTAGGGAATGCCATTCCAGTAGCGCCGGTCGACGTTGTAGTTTGAGATCAGGAGCGTTCTTCTGGACACCGGAGGGCCTTTTTAAAATTGCGCGACGACGTCCCGAGAATTCGCCTGTGCGGGTGAACGGCGGGTGACCTGTCCCCCGTCGTTCATCCGGTAGCGACTGGACTCGCGGGGTGAGTTACGCACGATGGCGGGTCGTGTCTGGGATTTGGTTGAGATTCTCGAACGGCGTTCTCCGAGCTTGACGATTTCGGCCTGATCAGGCGGCGCGGTCAAGGGCGAAGGGCTCGATGGGCTGGGAAAGGGTCTCCCATCCGTCGACCTTGCGCATGGCGATCTGGCCGGAGGCGAGAAGCGCCCAGAGCGGCATGGGCGCGGTCTCGTCGCAGGGCAGCACGGTTTGCGTCTTGATGCGGCGTCGGAACTCCTCGTTCAGGCCCTCGATGGCGTTGGCGGTCCGCGCCGACTTCCATTGCGACTGATCGAGCCGAGTGAAGGCGAACAGCCGCTCCCCGGCTTCCTCGAGGCTGTCGGCGACGGCCCGGCATTTCAGGCGCCATTTTCGCGAGGCGACGCCTTGCGGCGGGTCTGCACCTCGGCGGCGGTCGCGGCGTGGATCATGTCGCGGCAGTCCTCGGTCAACTCGTCGTGGAGGTGCTTTGGCGCGTGGGCCAGCAGGTTGCGGTGTTTGCGGACCGTCGCCTTCTTGTCGATCCCCGCCGCGGCCCGCGCCGAGCGGCGGGCCGCATGCGGCGTCGTCGGCTCG
>NZ_DAIQNN010000144.1:0-5345 GCF_036788415.1 Rubrimonas sp.
ACCGGAGGGAAGCGCGCCCGCGCCACGCGAGCACCCCGCTCAAAAGTTCAACCAGAACGGGAATCTGCGAAAAATTTCATCAAAAACCGCATTTGAGGTTTGACAGCGGCGCCGCATTGGTGGAGGTAAATATTCCGTGAGCGGCCCGTGATGCGTAGCTCGGGTCGGTGTGTATGGCCAAGGGAGTTCCGGCGCGTTCTGGGAAACGGACTTGGTCCGATGGGAGGGTGAAATGAGTAAGACGTTTTTGCTCGCTGCGGTGGCGTGTATCGTCGGCGGTTGGGCTACCGCGACAGGCGGCTACTCTGTGGCCGCCTTGTCGACGGCGCCTGTTTCCGCCGCCGCCTGTCTGCTTCTCGCTGGACTCGGTTCGGCGGCGCTCCTCGGTCGAAAGCGCGCGGAAATCTGAGCGGCGCTCGGCGCCGAAGCTTCCAAGAGCGCCTTCGGGCGCTCTTTTTTTGTCGTTTACGGCAGGGTGGACTTGCGGGTCGGGCGCGGCGTCACAGCAGGGCCGCCGCTGCGAATCCCGCCAGCAGGATGACCCCGCTGTCGCGGTTTGCGCGGAACAGGCGCAGGCAGCTTCCCGCATCGTCGATGTCGAGCGCGCGCAGCTGCCACGCCAGATGCGCGCCGAAGGCCGCGACGCCTGCGAGCCCCACCGCCAGCGCCGGCCCCTCCAGCGCCGCCATCGCGGCGGCCCCCGCCAACGCCACCGCGGCCGCCGAGAACCCCGCGAGCCAGATCCGCGTCCGCGCGCCGAACAGCCTTGCGGTGGACTTCACGCCGATCAGCTCGTCGTCTTCCTTGTCCTGATGCGCGTAGATCGTGTCGTAATGCAGCGTCCAGGCCATCCCGCTGAAATACAGAAGAATGGGCGCCCAGCCGAGCGACCCCGTGGCCGCGCTCCACCCCATCAGCGCGCCCCAGTTGAAGGCGATCCCCAGAAACACCTGCGGCCACCAGGTGAAGCGCTTCATGAACGGATAGATCGCCACCGGGATCAGCGAGATCACCCCGAGCCCGATGGTCGGCCAGTTCATGCTCAGAAGCACCCCCAGCGCCAACAGCAGATGCAGCAGCATCCACCCGAGCGCCTGCCGCTTGGTCACCTGTCCCGAGGGCAGCGGGCGTGAGCGGGTGCGCGCCACCTGCGCGTCGAATTTGTGGTCGGCGAGGTCGTTCCACACGCAGCCCGCCCCGCGCATCAGGAACGCCCCGATCGCGAAGGCGGGGATCAGCCACAGCGCCGCCGGCGTCCAGCCTTCGGCGGCGATGGCGAGCGCGAGGCTGTGCCAGCAGGGCAGCAGCAGCAGCCACACCCCCGCGGGCCGGTCGGCGCGCGACAGACGCAGGAAGGGCCGCCACGCTTGGGGCGCGAAGCGGTCGACCCAGTTGGCCGGCGTCGCGTCGGCGACCCTTCCATCCGGGCCGCCGGGGGCGCTATGCACGGATGCGCTCATCGGAGGGGCTCGTCGTGGAGACTGCGCCGAAAGTCAGGCTGTTCGTCGACGCCCCGCTGGCGACGGGCGCCGAGATCGCGCCGGCGCGCGAGCAGGCGCATTACCTCTTCACCGTGATGCGGCTCGGCGAAGGGGCGGAGGTCGCGCTGTTCAACGGGGCCGACGGCGAGTGGCGCGCCCGCGTCGCCCGCGCCGACCGGCGCGGCGGAACGCTGGTCTGCCTCGAACGGATGCGCGAACAGGATCATGCGCCGGATGTGCACCTGCTTTTCGCTCCGATCAAGAAGGCGCGCACCGATTTCATCGCCGAGAAGGCGGCGGAGATGGGGGTGCGGCGCTTGCGCCCGGTCTTCACCCGCTTCACCAATTCCGAGCGCGTCAATGTCGAGCGCCTGCGCGCCCATGCGGTCGAGGCCGCCGAGCAATGCGGCATCCTCTCCGTCCCCGAGGTGGACCCGCCCGCGACCCTCGACGCCGTCCTCGCCGACTGGCCTTCGGAGCGCCGCCTGATGCTCTGCGACGAACTGCGCGACGCGCCCCCCGCGACGCAGGCGCTGCGCGCCGCAGGCGCTGGCCCCTGGGCGATCCTGATCGGCCCCGAAGGCGGCTTCGCGCCGGAGGAGCGCGCCCGGCTGCGCGCCTTGGCCTTCGCCGTTCCGGTCTCGCTCGGCCCCCGCGTGCTGCGCGCCGACACGGCGGCCGTCGCCGCGCTCGCGCTCTGGCAGGCGGCGCTCGGGGATTGGGGATGAGCTCCCTCCGCCCCGAGGCGCTCGCGTTCCTGCGCCGCTGGCGCGACCTCGCTCTCGGGCTGGCGGTGGCGGCGGCGTCGCTCGCGCTCTGGGGGCGGGCGGCGCTGGCGGGCGCGCCGGTCCCGCTCGTCCTGCTCGCCGCGGCGCTGGTCTTCGCCGCGATCCTCGCGCGCGACGGGCTGTTGCGGGCGCGGCTGCGCGGGGCGGCGACCGCGCCGGGGCCGGGGCTCGCGGCGGTGCGCGAAGGGCTGATCGGCTATCTCGGCCCTGAAACGGGGGGCATGGTCGATCTCGACGCGCTGGTTTCGGTCGAGGCGGAGCGGCGCGGCGGAAGCCTCGTCTGGATCCTGCGCCCCGACGGCGCCGCGCCCCTCGCCATCCCCGCCGACGCCGAAGGGGCCGAGCGCCTGCTCGACGCCTTCTCGGCGCTGCCCGGCTTCGACCGCGCGGCCCTGACCCGCGCGCTCGACGGCCCCGAGGGCGTGCGCGCGATCCTGTGGCGCCGCCCCTCCCCGCGGGCGCTTGCCTCGCCTGCGCGCGGCGCATAAGTCTCGCGCGCCAGAGCGGCCCCGCGCCGCCGACTGCAGGGGACGGGGCGCCATGTCGATACCGCAGCAGGGCGGCGGCCCGATCGAGAGCCGCGCGCAACTCGCCGAATTCCTCGCCTCCGGCTGCAAGCCGCGCGACGCCTGGCGCATCGGCACCGAGCACGAGAAATTCGGCTACCGCCTGTCCGACCTCAAGCCCCTGCCCTATGAGGGCGCCTGCTCGGTCCGCGCCATGCTCGAGGGCCTGCGCGACCAGTTCGGCTGGCGCCCCGTCATGGAGGGCGACGCGCTGATCGGGCTGACCAAGGGCGGCGCCAATGTCAGCCTCGAGCCCGGCGGACAGCTCGAACTCTCCGGCGCGCCGCTCGTCTCGATCCACGAGACCTGCGAGGAAGTGAACCAGCACCTCGCCGAAGTCCGCTCGGTCGCGCAGGAGATCGGCGCGGGCTTCATCGGCCTCGGCGCCGCCCCGCTCTGGTCGCGCGACGAGATCCCCGTGATGCCGAAGGGCCGCTACGCCATCATGCGCGCCTACATGCCCAAAGTCGGCGGCCACGGCCTCGACATGATGTTCCGGACCTGCACCATCCAGGTCAATCTCGACTTCGCCTCCGAGCCCGACATGGCGAAGAAGCTCCGCGTGGGCGTCGCGCTGCAACCCATCGCCACCGCGCTCTTCGCAAGCTCCCCCTTCACCGACGGCCAGCCCAACGGCTGGAGAAGCTGGCGCGCCCGCATCTGGCGCGACGTCGACCCCGCCCGCTCGGGCATGCTGCCCTTCATCTTCGAGGACGGCTTCGGATTCGAGCGCTATGTCGACTACGCGCTCGACGTGCCGATGTATTTCGTCTACCGCGACGGTCGCTACATCGACGCCTCCGGCCAGTCCTTCCGCGATTTCCTCGACGGCCGCCTCCCCGCCCTGCCGGGCGAGAAGCCGACGCTGTCGGACTGGGCCGACCACCTCACCACCATCTTCCCCGAGGCGCGGCTCAAGAAATACATCGAGATGCGCGGCGCCGATGGCGGCCCGTGGCGGCGCATCTGCGCGCTGCCCGCCTTCTGGGTCGGCCTCCTCTACGACGACGCCGCGCTGGACGCCGCCTGGGACGTGGCGAAACGCTGGACCGCCGAGCAGCGCGAGACGCTCCGCGAACAGGCCGCCCGCCTCGGCCTGCGCGGCGAGATGGGCGGGCGGACGGTGTGCAGCTACGCGCGCGAGCTGGTCGAGATCGCCGCCGAAGGGCTGAAGGCGCGGGCCGTCGCCCACAGCTTCGACGCCGACGAGGGTCATTTCCTCAACGCGCTGCGCGACACGCTGGGCCGCAACGAGACGCTCGCCGACGAGCTTCTGCGCCGCCACGCCACCGACTGGAACGGCGATCTGAGCCTGATCTACCGCGACTACGCCTACTGACGGCTCAGCCGAGCGCCGCGTCGCAGCGCGCGCAGACCTCCGCATGGCCGTGCGTCCCGACATCGGGCGTCACGCGCCAGCAGCGGGCGCATTTCGCCCCTTCGGCGCGGGCGGGAACCACCGCGACGCCCGCGACATCGGCCAGCGCGAAGGCGCCCTCCGGGGCCGGCGCGTCGGTCACGGTCAAGTCCGAGGCGATGCACAGCTCCGCCATGTCCACGCCCGCGACCAGCGCCCGCAACTCAGCATCGGCGACATGCAGGACCGGCGCCGCTTCGAGCGAGGCGCCGATGCGCTTCTCCCGCCGCTCGACCTCCAGCGCGCCCAGCACGACGCGCCGCACCTCGAACAGCCGCTCGAACTGCGCCGCCAGCGCCGGATCGCGCCACGCCTCTTGCGTGTCGGGGAAGGTCTGGAGATGCACCGAGCTGTCCGGGCCGGGGAAGCGCTCCAGCCACGCCTCTTCGGTCGTGAAGGCGAGGATCGGCGCCAGCCACGCCGTCAGCCGGTGGAACAGCAGGTCGAGCACGGTGCGACAGGCGCGCCGGCGCAGGCTGTCCGCCGCATCGCAGTAAAGCGCGTCCTTGCGGATGTCGAAATACACCGCCGACAGATCGTTGGTGACGAAGGTGAACAGCGCCGACCACACCCGCTGATAGGCGAAGGCGCCGTAGCCCCGCCGCACTTCCGCATCCAGTTCCGCGAGCCGGTGCAGCACCCAGCGCTCCAGCTCCGGCATGTCGGCGGGCGCGACCCGCTCCGCCTCCTCGAAGCCCGCGAGATTGGCGAGCAGGAACCGCAGCCCGTTGCGCAGCCGGCGATAGCTGTCGGCGACCGATTTCAGGATGTTCGGCCCGATCCGCTGATCCTCGGTGTAGTCGGCGGTCGCGACCCAGAGGCGCAATATGTCGGCTCCGTATTCCTTCACCACCTGCTCGGGCGCGACGGTGTTGCCGACGGATTTGGACATCTTCTGCCCGTTCTCGTCGAGCGTGAAGCCGTGCGTGACCAAGGCTTTGTAAGGCGCCCGCCCGCGCGTGCCGCAGCCTTGCAGCAGCGAGGAATGGAACCACCCGCGATGCTGGTCGGTGCCTTCCAGATACACGTCCGCCGGCCATTGCCCGCCCCGGTCGCGCAGCGCGAAGGCGTGGGTGGAGCCTGAGTCGAACCA
>NZ_DAIQNN010000145.1:0-5316 GCF_036788415.1 Rubrimonas sp.
CCGTCGGGCGTCCGCACCTGCACGAAGATCGGCGGGAAGGCGACCGGGATCGCCGCCGAGGCCCGGATCAGCTCGCGCACCAACTCCAGCGCGCCGGGCTCGCCCGAATTCGCGATGGCGCCGATGTCCCAGATCACCGGGCGCCCGGCGTCGAGGTTGGTGGTGCCGATGTGCAGGATGCGGCCCTTGCGGTGCTCGACGGCGATGGCCTCCAGAAGTTCGGGCGTGACGTAGCGGGCGATCACCTGCCGCAAGCGGCTCGTGTCGGTCAGCGCGGCGCCGGAGACGATGCCGGAGAACAGCGTCGTCTCGAGGAGATCCTCTGTGGAATACTGCGTGTAGATCTCGCGCAGCGTGGCGTCGTAGTCCGGGCCGAGGAACGCGAAGGGCGCGATGATCGCGCCGGTGCTGACCCCGGCCACGCCATGGAACTCCGGCCGCGTGCCGCTTCGGGTCCACGCGTCTAGGATGCCGGCGCCGAACGCGCCCCACTGGCCGCCGCCCGACAGCGCGAGATAGGTCAGCCGCGGCGTGCGCCCCGCCGCGATCTCGGGTCCGAACCGCGCCTTCAGGATCGCCTGTCGCTCGGCCACCCGCGCGTCCACTTCGGCCACGTCAAGGCTGTCGCCCCAATCGCGCAACCCCTCGCGACCGAAGGGCTGGGCCGAGGCGGCGAGCGCCTCCGGCACCGGGTTGCGCAGGACGCCGGCGCCGCAACCGGCGAGCGCCGCGGCCAGCGCGAGCGCCGCCGCTGCCCGCGTCACGGCAGCGCGCGACCGCGCCATCCAAGGTTTCATCGTCGGGCGTCCAACTCGGAGGGTCCACCCTTGGCTGTCGATGGCGCGTCGAGGCGCCAGTCCCTGCGTTCTCATGGGATGAGGTTAGCACAAACCCGGCGGCAGATTTACCTTTTCGCGCCACCGTTTCCGGCTGCGGCGTTCCGACCTTGCAGCCCCGCCGCCCCCTTCTCCCGGACCGCTCGGGGCGTCGCGCCGGTCCAGCGCCGGACCGCGCGCGTGAGGGCAGGGGCGTTGGCGTAACCCAGGCGCGATGCGACCTCGCCGAGCGGCGCCGCGCTCTGCGTCAGAAGCCGGATCGCGAGGTCGAGGCGCGTCCCGTCGAGCAGTTCCGAGAAGGTGAGACCTTCGGCGGCCAATCGGCGCTGCAGCGTGCGGCGGGTCACGCCGGCCGCTGCGGCTACGGAGTCGAGGCTCACCTCCTCCGGCCCCAGCATCGCCGCGATGGTCCAGCGGAGGGATTGCAGAAGGTCGCCGTCCGCGTGCAGCGTCGTCCACTCGGGCGGCGGCGTGTGGGCGCCCGTCAACGGCGCCAGCCTCGCGTCCGCCACCCGGGCCGGGACCTCCACCACCAGCCGCGGCGCTGCGGCCGCTTCGACGCGGCCCAGCCACCGCGCAAGGTGCGCGACCCCGACTGAGGGGTGCGGCGGAATTTCGACGCGGTCCAGCAGCGGCGCCGCACCCCGCGTTGCGGCGCAAAGGGCGCGGATCAACGCCGCGACATACTGCTGAGCGAGGTGCAGCGCCTCGGCGTCGAACCTGACGGACCAGCTCTCGATCACCCGGACGCCGCTCGCGGTGTTCTCGACCGTGAAGCGCTCATGCGTGCAATGGCGCGGCATGAGGACAGAAACGACATGCAGCGCCTGCCGCGGCGTCGGGCGGGCTCGGATGGCTGCGCCGAGGGCGCCGATCTCCTGAATTTCGATCCCCGAGGCCACCCGGCAGGCGATGTCGGGGCCTTCGGCGCGGGCGAGGCCGCGGAGGAGTTCTATGGCGTTGAGCAGCGGCACCGGGCTGTCGGGATCGCCGACGGCCTGCTCGCCGAGGGCGGCGTCCCGCAAGGCGGCTTCCACGGGGCGACCGCTCTTCGCCATCCAGCCGAGGATCGGCGCCAGCGCTCCGGCGCGGATGGTCGGGACGAGAGGCTTCATCGTAAGCGTATCCTGCATGACGTTCTCTGCGAAAGACAGATAGTCCAGTGCCATTGGCCTCCGACTGGCCCAGATCGGGCGACGTTCTTTGTCGCTTGCGGCAAAGCTCAGATGTCGACCGCCTCCGACAACGCTAGCGCGTATTCTACGTCCACGCCGAGGTGGCGCACGGTGCTCTCGATGCGGGTGCGCCCAAGAAGGATCTGCGCAGCTCGCAGGTTGCCGGTCTGCTTGTAAAGGATCGACGCCTTGGTCCGTCGCAGCGAGTGCGTGCCGTAGTCCTCGCTGTTCAAGCCGACGGCGGCGACCCACGCGTGAACGAGCCGGCCGTATCGCCGCGTGCTCATGTGAGCGCAGCGGTGCAGGCGGCTTGTGGAGACGTACTCCTCGATCGAGCCGCCGCGCAGCGTCAGCCACTTCAGCACCGACTCGCGCGTGGTCTCGCTCAGTTCGAACTGCACCGGCCGCCCGGTCTTCTGCCGCGCCACCGTCGCCCGGCGCCGGATCTGTCCGCCCGAGACGATGTCGCCGATCCGAAGGTTCACCAGGTCGCAGCCGCGCAACTTGCTGTCGATGGCGAGGTCGAAGAGAGCGCGGTCCCTTGGGTTCGGGCGGTCGCCCAGTTCGAAACGGATGGCCCAGACCTCCTTCGGCTTCAGGGCCCGCTTGGGTCCGATCTTGTAGCCGTGGCTCCAGACGGGCGCCGCCGCCCGGCCTGCGGCCCCGGTCGCATGCTTCTGCATGACGGAAATCCGCGAAGTCATCGTCCACATCGGCGCGGACGGCTGATCATACACCCGAGCGAGACGGTGGGCGCCGGATTTCTCAAGGTATGAGGATATCATACTGCGGATTGGATTCTTCTGCTGCGGAGGATGTCGACCATGCCGGCCGTCGAGAAGCGCACTGTCAGCCTGCCCGAAGAACACGCGGCCTACATTGACCGAATGGTGGCGTCGGGCGCGTATGCCTCCGCCAGCGAGGTCGTCCGCGCTGGTCTTCGTGCGCTCCAGGAACAGGACGCCGCTGTCGAGCGCTGGCTCGACACTGAAGTTGCGGCCGCTTATGACGCCATGAAGGACGACCCCTCGCGGGCGCGCGACATCGGGGATGTATTTGGCGCAGTCCGTGCGCGTCATGCGGGCCGTCTCGCGAGGCGTGATTGAAGGAGCGCAAGGTAGTCTTTTCGCCGGAAGCACAGGCCGATCTCGAGTCGATCTACGATTTCGTAGCCGATGCCGCCGCGCTGAACCGTCGCGCCGAATTACCTCGAAAGGCGGGAAGGCTATTGCGCCGGAATGGCGCTTGGGTCCGAGCGCGGTGATCGCCGTGACGTGCGACCCGGCTTGCGGATCGTCGGGTTCGAGCGACGGATCACGATCGCATTCGCCGTTTCCGCCGATGACGTCACCATCCTGAAGGTTTTCCACGCCGGCCGCGACTGGGAGAAGGAGTTGTAGCTTGCCGAGATCGAAGCGCGACGCGAACGGCAGCTATCCGCTCCCCGCCCTCAGCCCCGCGACCGGCGGCTTTGGGAGCTTCCAAGTGCCGCGAGATCGTTGACGCAGCTGTTCGAAGCGGATTGCGCTGCTGGGTCAGGCGCCGGGATCGAAGGCGGTCAGTTCGTCGAGCCCTGTCTTGCGCAGCCAGTCGGGCAGGCCGAGCGGTTCGACGCGGTCGGCGGGCAGCAGGGGGACGAAGGCTTCGCCGCCCATCCGCCGCGCGAGATCGGCGCGGGCCGCGGCGCGCAGGTCGGGGTCGGTCATCAGGTCGAAGCCCGCCCCGGCGAGGATGCGCGCCGTGTCGAGCGCGGCGCGGTCGCCGATCGACATGCCGCCGCAGGCGGTGATCGCCCAAGTGTGCAGCGAGGTGCCCAGACCCGCCGTCGGCCAGGCGAAGGCGCCGAGCGGCGTCACCTTGCTGATGTCGCCGAGATCGGACGATCCGCCCACCTTGGTCGGCGGCAACGGCGGCGCCACGGCGGTCGCGAGCCCCGCTTCGGGCAGGCCCATCTCGCGCTGGCAGGCCTTCGCGAAATCCTGCTCGGCCTCGGTCCAGACGGGCGGGCGCGCCGCCATGTGGCTGTGCAACAGGCCGATCATCGGCGCGTTCGGCAGGATCTCGTGCATCCCGTAATAGGGCTCGAACGCGGCGGCAGTCTGGGTCATCAGGGCCGCGCCCTCGGCGATCTGACGCGCCCAGTCCACCACCGCTTTCAGATCGGGCCCGTTCGCGGCGCGGATCGTCAGCCACACCTGTGCGAAGTCCGGCACGATGTTTGGCGCGACGCCCGCGCTCTCATACACGTAGTGCAGGCGCGTGGTGGGCAGCACGTGCTCGCGCATGAACTGAAGCCCCGCGCCGAACAGTTCCGCCGCCTTCAGCGCCGAGCGACCGTCCCAGGGCGTGTTTCCGGCATGGGCGGTGCGCCCATTGAAGCGGATCTTGATCGCCATGTTGGCCGACGTGGCGACCTCGCCGACGGCGGCGAAGGGCGCGGGATGCCAGGCGAGCGCAGCGTCGACGTCGTCGAACAGGCCGTCGCGCGCAAAATAGACCTTGGCGCCCTGCGCCTCCTCCGACGCGCAGCCATAGACGCGCACCGCGCCGGGCGCGCCCGCCGCCTCCATCATGGCCTTGAGCGCGAAAGCCGCGCCGGTGCAACCGGCGCCGAGCATGTTGTGGCCGCAGCCATGCCCCTCGGTCCTGCCGTTCGGCGAGGGCGTCTGGCGCGGTTCGGCGGCGTTCCCGAGGCCGGGCAGCGCATCGTATTCGGGCAGGAGCGCGATGACGGGGCCGCCCGCGCCCTGGCTCCACTCGCTGACGAAGGCAGTGGGATAACCCGACGTCCCGGTCGAGACGGTGCGGAACCCCGCCGCCTCGAGCTCGCGCAGATGCACGCGGGCGGAGTCGACTTCGAGGACGGACAGCTCAGCGAGCGCCCATACCTCCCGACTGATCCGCAGGATCGCCTCGGCGTGGCGCGCGACCGCCGCCTCGGCCGCGTCGACCGAAGCGGGCGCGCCTGCCGCATCCGCCGCCGTCCGGGACGGAACCGTCCCTTGCGCGACCTGCGCCAGAACCACGTCCGGCGCGCCGACCAACGCTGCAGCGACCCCCGCTCCTGACGCCAGCACAGCTCGCCGGCTCGCCGTGAATTCGGCCTTCATGGCTCGCCCCCGATCAACGCCCCGCCGCCCGAGACGGATTCCGTTTCGACCAATACGCGGATCATAGCCCGGGTAGCCGCCGAGCGCGACTGCATCGACATCACGCGCGAACGGCTGGCTATAGAGGCGTGCACCGGCCAATCCGACCGGCCGGAACCGGGAGCCCTGTTGCGGCGGCTATTCGATGCCGTTCAC
>NZ_DAIQNN010000146.1:0-5207 GCF_036788415.1 Rubrimonas sp.
CAGCGCGCCGGCGATCTGGGCGATCAGCGTGGTCTTGCCGGCGCCGTTCGGGCCGATCAGCGCGTGGACTTCGCCCGCCCGCACGTCGAGATCGACCCCGTCGGTCACGCGCAGGGCGCCGTAGCTCTTGCGCAGGCCGCGCGCCTCCAGAACGGGGGTCATCCGCCGCGCTCCGCCAGCCCGGCGAGCCCCTTGCGCAGGAACAGCGCCACGCCAAGCACCATCAGGCCGAGGATGATCCGCCAGTGCTCGGTGAGTTTGGGCAGCGCCTCCTCGAGCCCGACCAGCGCCAGCGCGCCGATGGCGGCGCCGGTGAGGCTCGCCGTTCCGCCCAGCACCACCATCACGATCAGCTCGCCCGAGCGCAGCCAGCTCATGTAGGCGGGGCTGACGAATTCCGCGTGGTTGGCCAGCAGCGCGCCGGCGAGCCCGCCGAGCGCGCCCGCCAGCGCGTAAGCCGCCAGCCGCATCGCGGTCGCGTCGTAGCCGAGGGCGGCCATGCGCGCCTCGTTGCGCCGCGCGCCGTCGAGGGCGGCGCCGAAGGGGCTGCGGCCGAGCGCGCGCAGGCCGGCCCAGACCGCCGCCGCGCAGGCGAGGACGAGCCAGTAGAAGGCGCGGTCGTCCTCGACGAGGGGGCGGCCCGCGAGGGTGGAGCGGTTCCACAACGTCAGCCCGTCGTCGCCGCCATAGGCCGAAAGGCTGGTGGCGAAGAAATAGGCCATCTGCGCGAAGGCGAGCGTGATCATGATGAAATAGACCCCCCGCGTGCGCAGCGCGACGAGCCCGGTGAGCGCGGCGAAGCCGGCGGCGGACGCCATCGCCAGCGGGAAGGTGAGCAACCCCTCCTCCAGCCCGTGCGCATAGGAGATCCCCACCGCATAGGCGCCGATGCCCACGAAGGCCGCGAAGCCGAAGCAGACCAGCCCGCCGCGCCCGAGCACCAGTTGCAGCGCCATCGCGGCGATGGCGTAAATCAGGCCGCGCGCGAGGGTCTGCATCCACCAGCCGGCGCCCGCAGCCTCGAGCGCGAAGGGGGCGAGGGCGAGGGCGGCGAGAACGGCGAGCGCCCTCATCCGCCCCTCGCCGGGAACAGGCCCTGCGGGCGCAGGAACAGCACGCACGCCATCAGCAGATAGACCGCCATCGCCGCGAGCGCGGGGCCGACGTCGTTGGCGACGGAGGGAGAGAAGACGAGGCGGGCGAGGTCGGTCGAGAATGACCGGCCGAGCGTGTCCACGAGGCCGACGATGAGGGCTGCGAGAAACGCGCCGCGGATCGAGCCGATGCCGCCGATCACGATGACCACGAAGGCGAGGATCAGCAGATTGTCGCCCATATGCGGCTCGACGGCGAAGACGGGGGCGGCGAGCGCGCCGGCGAGGCCCGCGAGCATCGCGCCGAAGCCGAACACGCCCATGAACAGCCGGTCGATGTCCACCCCCAGCGCGCCGATCATCGCCGGGTCGGACGCGCCCGCGCGCACGCGCATCCCCATGCGGGTGTGGCGCACGAGGACGTAGAGGAGGGCGGCCACCGCAGCGCCGACGGCGAGGATGGCGAGGCGGTAGACCGGGTAGCCGAAGCCGTCCATCAGCGGCACGGTCCCCGACAGGAATTCGGGCGCGGGCAGGCTGAGGGGCGCAGGGCCGAAGATGGCGGTCGCGCCTTCGGTCAGGATCAGGATGATCCCGAAGGTCGCGAGCACCTGGTCGAGATGGCTGCGCGCGTAGAGATGGCGATAGACGAGCGCCTCCATCGCGAGGCCGAGGGCGAGCGCCGCGACGAGCGCCAGCGCCAGCGCCGCGCCGAAATGCCCGGTGACGCCGTAGAACACGAAGGCGAGATAGGCGCCCACCATGTATTGCGCGCCATGGGCGAGGTTCACGAAGTCCATCACGCCGAACACCAGCGTCAGCCCCGCCGCGATGAGAAACAGCAGCAGGCCCAGTTGCAGACCGTTGAGCGTCTGCACGGCGAAGAGCGTCAGCGACATCGGAGAGTTCCTTCGGATCGGGCCGGACGCGCGCGCCCGGCCCGCCATCTCGATCCCGGGGCGCGTCGGCTACATCCGGCACTCGGCGGCGTAGGCGTCGGCGTGGTCCTCGAACACGGTGCGCACGCGCTTCATCACATAGGCGTCGCCCTCCTTCACCGCCTCGACGAGGTGATAGTCCTGCACGGGGAAGTTGTTGGACCCGAAAGTGAACGCGCCGCGCGTGGTGGCGATGTCGGCGGCCTTCATCGCCGCGGACAGCGCGCCGGCTTCCGCCGTCCCCGCCGCCGCCAGCGCCGCATCGAGGATCAGCGCGGCGTCGTAGCCCTGCGACGCGTAGAGCGAGGGGGCGTAGCCGTATTTCGCCTCGAAGGAGGGCACGAAGGCGGCGTTGACCGGGTTGTCGAGGTCGCGCGCCCATTGCGCGCCGGCGAGCATCCCGAGGGCGGCGTCCTGCGTCGCCGGCAGGGTCGTCTCGTCCACGGTGAAGGCCGACAGGAACGGCATGTCGAGCCCCGCCTGCGCGAACTGGCGCACGAGGTTCACGCCCATGCCGCCCGGCATGAACGCATAGACCGCGTCCGGTTTCAGCGCCGCGATCCGGGCGAGTTCGGCGGAGAAGTCGAGCTGGCCGAGTTGGGTGAATATCTCGTCGGCGACCTCGCCCTCGTAGAAGCGCTTGACGCCGGCCATCGCGTCCTTGCCGGCCTGATAGTTCGGCGCGATCAGGACGAGGCGGGCGTAACCCTGTTCGGTCGCATGGCGACCGAGGACTTCGTGGTTGCCGTCGTTCTGCCAGGCGACGTTGAAGTGATGCGGATGGCAGCCCTTGCCCGCCAGCGGGGCGGGCCCGGCATTGGGGCTGACGAGCACGACGCCCGCGTCGATCACCGGCTTGAACACCGCCATCATCACGTTGGAGAACACGGTGCCGACCACGATGTCGGCGCCGTCGCGCTCGACCAGCGCCTTCGCCTTGCCGACCGCCACATCCGGCTTCAGCTCGTCGTCCACCACGATCAGATTGACGTCGAAGCCGCCGAGCTTGCCGCCGCGCTCCTCCAGCGCCAGTTGAAAGCCATCGCGGATGTGGGTTCCGAGCGCTGCGGGCGGGCCCGACAGCGTCAGCATCATGCCCACGTCGATCTGCTCGGCCTGCGCGGCGCCTGCGCCGAGGCCCAGCGCCAGCGCCGCGGCGAGCGCGCGGCGTCCCGTCTTGGTCATCTCCGTCTCTCCCTGTCCGCGCCGCCGCCCCGTTTCGCGCGGGACGTCCTGGCGCCGCCTGTTCCGCCGCGACGCTATTTGGCGGGGGGCCTCGCTGCAAGACAGGCGCCGAAAGACGGGCGCCGCGAGACGGGGCGTCTTGACCGCCGCCCCGGCGCAGTGGGATCAGGCGGTGAAGCAGGGGGCCGCGCCGGTTCGCGCGGCGGTTGCGGGAGGCGGAGCATGCGGATCGGCGTGATCCAGACGGGGCGGGTGCGGGGCGATCTCGCGCAGCGCCATGGCGAATATCCCGCGATGATGGAAGCTCTGATCGGGCCGCACGCGCCGGGGATGCGCTTCGAGACCGTCGCGCTGGTCGACGGCGCCGACCTGCCCGCCCCCGAGTCGTTCGACGGCTATGTGATCACCGGGTCGCGCCACGGGGTCTACGACGCCGACGTGCCGTGGATCGGCCCGCTCAAGGAGTGGTTGCGCGCGGTGCGCGCGGCGGGGCGGCCCATCGTCGGGATCTGCTTCGGACACCAGATCCTCGCCGAGGCGTTCGGCGGGCGGGCGGTGAAGCACGAGGGCGGCTGGCGGCTCGGGCCGCACGAATTCGAAGTCGCGGCGCGCCCCCGATGGGCCGCCGACGCGCCGGAGCGGCTGCGGCTGCACAGCATGCATCAGGATCAGGTCGTGGCGGTCCCGCAGGACGCGCAGGTCTGGGCGACGGCGCCGGGCTGCGTCTACGCCGGGCTGACCTATGGCGACCCCGATGCGCCCGACGCAGTGTCGATCCAGCCGCATCCCGAGATGAACGCCGCCTTCAAGCGCGACCTGACCCAGCATCTGCATGACGAGGCCCGCGTGCCCGAGGCGCTGGCGCGCGCTGCGCTCGACAGCATCGGCGCGCCGGTCGACAACGCCGCCGTGGGCGCGATGTTCGCCCGCTATCTGCGCGCCGTCGCCGAGGCTCGGGGGCCGGCCTGAGCCGCGCCTATTCGAGAACGCGGGGCATCCGCCAGGGCAGCAGGAACTTCACCCAGCTGCTGGCGAAGCGGTCTCCGTCCACGGTCTCGTGCACGCCATGGGCCGCCTCGCCGAAAAGCCGCGAGGCCATCTCGGCGCGGGCGTAGAAAGGGGCGTCCTCGAGCCGTCGAACTTCGCGAACCGCCCCCGGATCGTCGGATTGCAGCTCGCGCTTCACCCGCCAGAGCGTGCCGGGCAGGGGCGCGCGGGCGGGCGGCTCCAGCTCCTCGATGTCCCCGTCATGGCCGAAGCGGAGAGCCAGCGAGCGCCGACCGCCCTGCCGCCGCTCGACGTCGTAGAGAATCGCGCCGCGCCCGGAGTCGAGCGTCCAGCGCGACCAGTCCCAGCGCTCGAAGCCCGCCTCCAATGGCTCGGAGCCGAAATTCGTGTCGATATAGGCTTGCCCGCTCCAGCGCATCGCGGGGCTTGAGAACTCGGCCTCCACCCGCGCGGTCGGCGCTATGGGCCGCCATATGTGGCGCTGGGCGTCGTCGAGGGCGAAGCCGCGCGCGTTCAGCGTCTGCGGCATAATGCGCACGCGCCCGCGCAGCTTCGTCAGATGCGGGACCGCCCGCTCGCAGACGTCGATCGTCAGGCCGTCATTCTCCCAGCGCAGCGCGGACGGGCCGATGCCGAACAGGTCCGGCGCCCGCTCAAGCGCGTTGCGGCCGCGTTCGGTCATCGCCCAGCGGCTGGGCGCGCCGTAGAGCGCCACGTTGAGGCAGATGTGGTTCTCCGGCTCGCGCCGGCCCGACCAGTGGTAATAGGGTGAGAAGACCGAGCCGACGAAGGCGATGAAGGTCAGCGCGTGGCGGCCGTCGTCGGAGACGGCGTCGACATACCACCAGAGATAGCCGCCTTGCGGGCAGGGCTGGTCGAAGCGCGGCCTCGGGTCTGCGCTGCGGTCGGCGAGGTCCAGTCGATCCCCAGATCCTCCAGCGCCGCCTGCGCCGCGAGCCGCCCCGACATCGCCGCCATCGGC
>NZ_DAIQNN010000147.1:0-5200 GCF_036788415.1 Rubrimonas sp.
CACCATCGAATACGCGATCTGGTTCGACGTGTTGCTGCGGGGGTTCCGCCATCTCGGCCTGCCGATCCCGCTGGGCGGCACGTCGGTGTTCTTCCGCGCCGACGCCCTGCGCCGACTGGGCGGCTGGGACGCGCACAACGTCACCGAAGACGCCGATCTGGGGATGCGGCTGGCGCGCGCCGGCTATCGCTGCGAAGTCTCGGTCTCGACGACGCATGAGGAGGCCAACAGCCGCCTCGGTCCCTGGGTCCGCCAGCGCTCGCGCTGGCTGAAGGGCTACATCCAGACCTGGCTGACCCATATGCGCGCCCCGCTGCGGCTGGCGCGCGAGCTCGGGCCGGTGGGCTTTCTCGGCTTCCAGACGATCTTTCTCGGCGCGCTGGTCGCCTATTTCGGCCTGCCGCTGTTCTGGGCGATCTGGGGGCTCGCCCTGCTCGGGATGGGCCCCGACTGGCTGACGGGCGCGCCGGTCTGGGCGATGGCCGCCGTCGCCGTCGTCCAGCTGTCGGGCTGGTTTGCGATGCTCGCTGCGGCGATGATCGCCACTGCGCGGCGCGGGCAGGCCTGGCTCCAGCTGTGGATCCCGACGCTCGTCTTCTACTGGCCGCTCGGGGCGGCGGCGGCCTATCTGGCGCTGGCGGAGTTCTTCGTCGCCCCGACGCTGTGGCGCAAGACGCGGCACGGCGTGGGGCGCGAGGCCGAAGCCGCGCAAGCCGCGGCGCTGGCGCGGCGCGCGCCCCCGGCGGCCGAGCGGATGCGCGCGGCGGAGTGAGCGGGTTCAGTCGATGATCGGCTCGAGCCCCATGAGGCGCGCGATCGGGGCGTGGTCGTCGGTCAGCTTGCGCGCCCCCTTGCGCGCGATGATCGCATCGAGAAAGCCCGCATCGAGCGCCGCGAAGCGCTTGACCTGCGGCGCGCGGATGTCGACGGCGGAGACCGGGCTGTCGGTGTCCGAGGCCAGCAGCACGAAGATGCGCCGCTCGTTGCCGGCGGGCGGCGTCGCGTCGGTCCAGACCTCGACGCTCGGGAACACCTCGCGCAGCGTGACGACGAAGGCCGCCAGCGCGTCGAGCCGGCCCGTATAGTCGATCAGGTTGACGGCGAAAACGCCACGGTCGGTCAGCCGGCTGCGCACCAGCCGGAAGAACTCCTCCGTCACGAGATGGGCGGGCGCGGCGATGTCGTGGAAGGCGTCGGCGACGATCACGTCGTAGCGCCGGTCGCTGGCCTGCAAGGCCGCGCGCGCGTCGACATGCAGCACGTCGGCGGCGCCCTCGGCGAACCAGAAATCCTCGACCGCCTGCGCCGTCACTTCGGGGTCGATCTCGGAGACGACGACCTCCCGCACGCCGCGCTCCGCCCAGGCCCGCGGCACCGAATAGGACCCGCCGCCTATGACGAAAGCCGCGAAATCCGCGCCGCCCATCCGCATGCGCGGCAGCGCGTCGAGCATCGCGCCGTGATCGGTGAGCATCAGGGAGGGGTCGGCCTCGCCGCTCAGGCCATGGGCGAGGTGGTCGATCACCATCAGCCGGATCTCCTCGCCCGGCGCGCCCATCAGATGCACGGTGCGGATGCAGTAATAGGCGCTCTCGCGGTCGCAGATCCTCGGCGCGGCCAGCGCCGCCGCCCCCACCGCGAAGGCCGCGACGACGCCGACCGACGCCGCCACCGCCTCGCCGCGCCGCACGTCGCCCAGCCGGAAGAACAGCGCAGCCGCCAGCGCGTAGGTCGCCGTGATCACCGCCAGCGTCGCCACCGAGCCGAGCCAGGCGACGAACAGGAACCCCGCCAGAAGCGTGCCGGCGATCGCGCCCACCGCCCCTGCCGCGAACATGGCGCCGAGCGCGCGTTCTGACTGCGCGCGCCCGCGCATCGCCGCGACGGCGAGGATCGGCGCAGGGACGCCCGCGAACAGCGAGGGCAGGAAGAACGCCGCCGCCGTCAGCGTCGTGATCGCGGCGAGCGGATGCGTCAGCGTCTGGAGCACCGGCCCCGACGCCTCGCGCAGCAGCAGCGTCGCGGCGGCGGTGCTGATCGCGGCGCCCGCCATGGTCCAGCCGGCGAGCCGCAGCGCCCGCGGCGTCGGCAGGGCCGCGATCCGCCCGCCCCACCAGTGGCCGACCGAGAAGCCCGCCAGCACCACCGCGATGATCGCCGTCCAGGTGTAGAGGCTCATGCCGACATAGGGCGCGATCATCCGCCCCGCGACGATCTCGACCACGAGGCTCGCCGCCGACACCGCCCCCTGAAGGAGGATCAGCAGCCACAGCGGCGCTTTCACCGCGTCATGATGTGTGATTTCCATCGGCGCATTAGGGCAGGCTTCCCGGCCCGGTCAAGCGCGCCCGCGCGCGACGCCGGGGCGGGTTGATGCGCCGCGCCCGGCGGTTAAGATGCGGCGCGAGCGACAGGGGGGAGCGACGCGGATGATCGAGGCGCCCGAGACGATCATGGTCGATGCGACGCGCGTCAGCTGCGACGGCGGCGGCGGCGCGCTCGGCCATCCGCGCGTCTGGTACGTGATCGGCGAGAGCGGCTTCGTCGAGTGCAAGTATTGCGACCGCCGTTTCGTCCTGCGCGGCGGACCCGCCGACGAAAGCGGCGGCGCCCTCGCCGCGCAGTGAGCAGCAGGTGAGCCTCGCAAAGGGCGACCGGCTGGTCCTGGTGGACGGCTCGGGCTTCATCTTCCGCGCCTTCCACGCCCTGCCCGCCCTGACCCGCCGCTCCGACGGCCTGCCGGTCGGCGCCGTGTCGGGCTTCTGCACCATGCTCCACCGCATGATCGAGGACGGCAAGAAGGCCGGCCCGCCGACCCACATCGCCGTGGTCTTCGACCATTCCTCGAAGACTTTCCGCAACGACATCTATCCCGACTACAAGGCCCACCGCCCCGAGCCGCCCGCCGACCTCGTCCCGCAATTCGCGCTGATCCGCGAGGCGACGCGGGCCTTCAACCTCGCCTGCGTCGAGACCGAGGGCTTCGAGGCCGACGACATCATCGCCACCTACGCCCGCGCCGCGGCGCGGGACGGGGCGGAGGTGACCATCGTCTCCTCCGACAAGGACCTGATGCAGCTCGTCGCCCCCGGCGTCGCGCTGCTGAAACCAGGCCTCAAGGGCGGCGAGGACGAGGTCATCGGCCCCGAGCAGGTGCGCGAGAAATTCGGCGTCGACCCCGCGCAGGTGATCGACGTGCAGGCGCTGGCCGGCGACAGCGTCGACAACGTGCCCGGCGCGCCCGGCATCGGGATCAAGACCGCCGCCCAGCTGATCGCCGAATATGGCGATCTCGACGCGCTGCTCGCCCGCGCCGAGGAGATCAAGCAGCCCAAGCGCCGCCAGACGCTGATCGACCACGCCGAACAGGTCCGCATCTCGCGCCGGCTGGTGACCTTGTGCGACGCGGTCCCCGGCCTGCCGCCGCTCGAGGACCTCGCCCTCCAGCCCCCCGACCCCTCGACGCTGATCGGCTTTCTCAAGGCGATGGAGTTCCGCAGCCTCACGACCCGCATCGCCGCAGCGCTGGATGCCGAGGCCGGCGAGATCGAGGCGGCGACGGTCGTCGTGGAGGGCCATGCGCCCGCCGATCCGCCAGCGCAGGACGACGCTGAAACGGACCATCCCAAGGCCGGGCAGGTTCCGCCCGAGCCCATCGACCCGGCCGCCTACGAGATCGTGCGCGACGCCGAGGCTCTGAAACGCTGTATCGCCGAGGCGACCGAGATCGGCGCGGTCGCCGTCGACACCGAGACGACCTCGCTCGACGAGATGCAGGCCGAATTGGTGGGCGTCTCGCTCGCCACTGCGCCGGGGCGGGCCTGCTACATCCCGCTCGGCCATGTCGAGGGCGACGGCGACCTGCTCGGCGCGCAAGCCCGCGCCCCCGGCCAGATGGACCGCGAGGAGGCGCTGGCGCTCCTGAAGCCGCTGCTGGCCGACCCCGCGACGCTCAAGATCGGCCAGAACCTCAAATACGACATCAAGGTGCTGGCGCGGCTGGGCGTGACGGTCGCCCCCATCGACGACACCATGCTGCTGAGCTACGCGCAGGGCGCGGGGCTGCACAGCCACGGCATGGACGCCCTGTCCAAGCGGCTGCTCGACCACGAGCCGATCCCGATCAAGTCGCTGCTCGGTTCGGGCAAGAGCCAGATCGCGTTCGATCGCGTCCCCATCGACAAGGCCGCCCCCTACGCCGCCGAGGACGCCGACGTGACGCTGCGGCTGCACCGCATCCTGCGCCCCGGCCTCGTCGCCCATCGCGTGACCACCGTTTACGAGACGCTGGAGCGCCCGCTCGTCCCGGTGCTGGCCGAGATGGAGATGGCGGGCGTGAAGGTGGACCGCGACGCGCTCTCGCGGCTGTCGAACCTGTTCGCCCAGCGCATGGCGGCGCTGGAGGACGAGATCCACCAGCTTGCGGGCGAGAAGTTCAACGTCGGCAGCCCCAAGCAGCTCGGCGAGATCCTGTACGACCGCATGAGCCTCGACGGCGCCCAGAAAAGCGCCAAGACCGGCGCCTATGTCACCGACGCCGACACGCTGGAGACGCTGGCGGCGCAGGGCCACGACCTGCCCGCCCGCGTGCTCGACTGGCGGCAACTGTCGAAACTCAAAGGCACCTACACCGACGCGCTGCAAGGCCACATCAACGCCGAGACGGGCCGCGTGCACACCTCCTTCTCGCTCGCGGCGACGACCACGGGGCGCCTCGCCTCGACCGATCCGAACCTGCAGAACATCCCGATCCGCACCGAGGAGGGCCGGCGCATCCGCGCGGCGTTCATCGCGGAGCCGGGCAATGTGCTGGTGTCGCTGGATTACTCCCAGATCGAGCTGCGCATCCTCGCCCAGATCGCCGACGTGCCGGCCTTGCGCAAGGCGTTCCATGACGGGCTCGACATCCACGCGATGACCGCGTCGGAGATGTTCGGCGCGCCGGTCGAGGGGATGGACCCGATGCTGCGCCGCCGCGCCAAGGCGATCAATTTCGGCGTCATCTACGGGATTTCCGCCTTCGGCCTCGCCAACAATCTCCGCATCCCGCGCGAGGAGGCGAAGGCCTTCATCGACGCCTATTTCGAGCGCTTCCCCGGCATCCGCGCCTATATGGACCGCACGCGCGAGATCGCGAAAAAACAGGGCTACGTCGAGACCCTGTTCGGCCGCCGCATCCACACGCCCGAGATCAACGCCA
>NZ_DAIQNN010000148.1:0-5115 GCF_036788415.1 Rubrimonas sp.
TCACCCATTCCCGTAGCCGCTATACAGCCACCACCCCCAGGTTCTCGACGGTCTCTCGCAGCTTCGGTCCAGTTACCCCAGGATCACAAAATGTAATGTTATCACATTGCATAAATCAACTGCTCGCTTGACGTCTGAAGCAGACTCATTCATTCAGATGATCGTTTGAATGACGGATCAGACATGGCGGACGACGATCTCTGCGACGACCGCGCCCACAACGCCCCAAGCGGTCCAAAGCCGGCCCCTGCGGCTGCGCGGACGCTGGAGCAGGCCGCCGCCATGTTTCGCGCCGCGGGCGACGAAGGCCGCCTGCGACTGCTCTCCCGCCTTGCGCACGGTCCGGCCTGCGTGACCGATCTGGCGGAAGCCGAGGGCGAGAAGATCGCGACGATCTCCGCCCGGCTGCGGCTCCTGCACGGCGCCCGACTGCTGACGCGCCGGCGGGCGGCCCGCCATGTCACCTATGCGCTCGCCGACGACCATGTCGCGCGGATGATCCACGACGCGCTCGACCATGCCGCAGAACCCGCCGGCGGCGATCACCCCGAGAAATGGAGATGACGATGACCGACTGCACGGCGCCCCGCCACGCCCATCACGATCACGTCCACGGCCCCGGTTGCGGCCATGTGGCCGTGAAGCACGACGACCATGTCTGCTACCTGCACGACGGCTGCCTGCATCACCCGCACGGCGATCACGTCGACGAGCATGTGATCGCCGTGAGCGCGACGAACCCCGACGCCTGCACGCCCGCCCACGCCTGCCGCGGCCATGCGCCGGATCACGTCCATGGGCCTAGCTGTGGCCACCCCGCGGTCCCTCACGGCGATCACGTCTGCTATCTGGTCGACGGCCATCTGCATCATCCCCATGGCGATCACTGCGACGACCACGGACCGCTCCAGACGGTCTGACGCCGTCAGCGCGCCGCCCCCCGGGCGGTGAGCCACAGGAACCATGCGCCGCCGATGGCCCCGGTCAGCACGCCGACCGGGGCCTCCTGCGGCGCGACGACGAGACGGGCGCCGACGTCCACCAGCACCATCAGCGCCGCGCCGCCGAGAGCCGCCGCGGGCAGGACCCGGCGATTGTCGCCGCCGACGAACGCGCGGGCGAGGTGGGGAACGACCAGCCCGATGAACCCGATCGCGCCCGTGAGCGCGACGAGCAAGCTGGTGATAAGCGCGCTCACGACAAGGATCTCGACCCGGGCGCGCGCGACCGGCACGCCCAGCGCCGCGGCGGTCTCGTCCCCCATCGAGAGGGCGTTGAGCATCCGCGCCCGCGTGAGCAGCCAGAACCCGCCGACGAGCACGCCTACCGCCGGCGCCCACAGGGCGGGCCAGCTGGCGCGGCCGAGACCGCCGAGCATCCAGAAGACCACCGCATGCGCCGCGCGCTGGTCGCCCAGAAAGATCAGCAGATTGGTGGCCGCCATCAGGATGAACGAGACCGCCACGCCCGCCAAAACGACGCGCTCAGGCGCCGCCGCTCCCTCGCGTCCGAGCGCGCCGACAAGCAGCGCGAGCGATCCCAGACCGCCCCCGAAGGCCGCAAGCGGTAGCGTCCATGCGCCGAGCACGTCACCGGTCTGGGTGATCACCGTCACGGCGCCCAGCGCGGCCCCGGCCGAGACCCCGAGGAGGAACGGATCGGCGAGGGCGTTGCGCGTGGTGGCCTGAAGCGCGGCGCCGGCCATGGCCAGCCCCGCGCCCGCCAGCGCGCCCAGCACGGCGCGGGGGGCGCGCAGATCCCAGACGATGCGCTCGCGCGCGATTGGCCAGTCGGGCTCGTAGACCCCGGACCAGACCCTGTTGGCGAGGATGCGCCACACGTCCCAAGGGTCGATCGCCGTAGCCCCTGCCGCGACGCCCGTGAGCATCACGGCGCACAGGAGCGCGCCGAGGATCGCCAGCGTCGGGCCGAGCGGGGCGCGCGCGCAGGGCGGACCCGCGACGGCGCGCGCCGCCGGATCAGCCCCCATGCGCGGCCAGAGCCGCCGCGAGCTTCTCGATCGCTCCGATATTGGCCGGTCCCGGCGTGATCTCGCTATACTTCAGCGGCAGGAAGCGCCCATTGCGCACCGCCGCGACCGTGGACATCACTGGGTGGGCCTCGAGGAAGGCGATCAGCCCCGCCCCGCCGTCCTCACCATAGTCCAGCACGATGATGAACTCCGGATCGCGCTCGCCGACCGTCTCCCACCCGACGCGGCCCCAGCTCATGGCGACGTCATCGATGACATTGCGCCCGCCCGCCGCCTCGATCAGCGCCGTCGGCATGGCGAAGCGACCCGCCGTGAACGGCTGCTCGTCGCCGCTGTCGTAGAGGAACACGCGCAGCGGCGACGTCGTCTCGCGCCGCGCCGCCTCGACCCGCGCCTCCCACTCGGCGATAAGGACCTCCGCGCGATCCTCGACCCCGAAGATGGTCGCGATGGCGCGGACGTCGCCATAAAGCGTGTCCATCGAGACGTCGGGGCGGCCCTGATCCAGATGAACGCAGCTCTCGCTTAGCACATAGACCGGCACACCGAAGGGGGCGAGCGTGTCGGGCGTCACCTCGCCGCCGGGCTGCATGCCGTAGTACCACCCGGCGAACAGGAAGTCGGGGTCCGCCGAGAGGATGTTCTCAAGGCTCGGATTCCTGGCGGCGAGTTCCGGGATGTCGCCGCGCGCCGCATCGAACTCTGGCGTCGTCTTGTACCAACCGGTGATCCCGGTGAGGCCGACGATACGCGGCTGAAGCTCCAGAGCGAACATGATCTCGGCCATGTTGATGTCATGCGCGACAGCGCGCTCGGGCGGCGCCTCGAAGCGCAGGGCGCGGCCGCAGTTTTCGACCGTCACCGGATGGGCTGACGCGACGCCCCCGGCCGCTACGAAGAGGGCTGCGAGCAGGGTCAGGGGAAGGCGCGGATTCGGGCGCAAGATCGGTCTCCTTCAGGCGGCGGTGAGACGGTCGAAGGCGATGCGCAGCCGACCGGCGGGCGGTTCGGCCCTGACCACCGCGCCGACCCCGAACACCGCCGCGATGCGCGAGGGCGTCAGCACGGCGTCGGGCCGTCCGCAGGCGACAAGGCGGCCGGCGGACAGCACGGCGATGCGATCGCAATGGCGGGCCGCGAGTTCGAGATCGTGCAGCGCGACGAGGACCGTCGCCCCGAGCGCACGGATCGACGCCATCAGCTCGAGCTGGTGGCGGATGTCGAGATGGTTCACCGGCTCGTCCAGCACGAGCGCCCGCGGGCCCTGGGCCAACGCCCGGGCGATATGGACCCGCTTGCGCTCTCCCCCGGACAGCGAGGCGACGAGGCGCCCGGCGATCGCCGCGAGCCCAAGCCGCTCCAGCGCCGCGTCCACCGCCGCACGCCCATGCGCGTCGCCGCCGAGCAGCCCCCCGCAATGCGGCCAGCGGCCCGTCTCGACGACCTCCCGCACCGTCATGGCGAAGGGCGGCGGACTGTCCTGCGGCACCGCGGCGACCAGCCGCGCGCGTTCGCGCGCCGAAAGCGTCGCGAGATCATGGCCGCCCGCAAGAACACGGCCCGAAGATGGGCGTCCCGCGCCGTAGAAGAGCCTCAGAAGCGAGGACTTGCCCGCCCCGTTCGGACCGACAAAACCGAGCGTCTCCCCTGCCGCCGCGTCGAGCGTGACGTTTGACGCCAGAGCCGCTCCATCCCGCGCGTGAACGGTCACGTTGTCGAGCAGGAGAGGGATCATGCTGCGATTTGTGCCCATCGGAAGCGCGTCGCGAACAGACGCCGGGTCAGTGCTGTATGATATGCTATAACATGTCAACACCGCTCTCGCGAGCCGCTGTTTTTGTCCAGGCTGAGGAGTTGGCGCACGGCGATCACCGCCATCACGCGGCGCTGGGTCACGGGGTCCAGCCGCGAGGTCGGCTCATCGGCGAGAATCGCCGCGGGGCGCAGCGCCAGCACGCGCGCGAGCGCGAGGCGCTAAAGCTTGCCCCCGGACACTTCCGAGGGGCGGCAGTCGAGCAGATCGGGCGCGAGGCCGAGACGCGCCATCAGCGCCGGGATGGTCTCGGCCGCCAACCCCCGGCGGCGCTCCAGATCGCGGAACTGGTCCGCCAGCAGTGCGAGCGGCGCGAAGGCCGCCGGCGAATCCTGGAACAGCTTCTGGATGGCGAAGGGACGCTCGGCCTCTGGGTGGCGGACCAATCGGCCAGAGATCAGCGCGATCAGCCCGGCGACGGCGTCGAGCAGCGAGGTCTTGCCAAGGCCGCTGGGGCCGACGACCCCAAGCCGTTCGCCCCGCCCCACCGTGAAGCCGAGCCCGCCAAGCAGCGGGCGGCCGCCGCGGTCCACCGTCAAAGCCTCGGCCGCGATCACCGGCGCGCCGCCGGTCGCGGGGGCGGACTGCGGCCAGTTCTCGGGGTCTGCGCCCACCAGCGCGCGTCCGTACTCGCTCTGCGGGGCGGAGAGTATCCGCTCGGAGGGGCCGGCCTCCAGCATCTCGCCATTGCGCAGGATGATCGCGTCGCCGCCGAGCGCCCGTGCGACGGCGATGTCGTGGGTGATTGCGATCAGCACCCCGCCGCCTTCTGCGAAACGGCGCAGCAGCCGGGCCAAGTCGTCGCGCCGGGCGTCGTCGAGACACTTCGTAGGCTCGTCGGCCAGCAGCACGCGGGCGCCGGCGGCGGCGCAAGGACGGGATCGACGCCGCCGCGGTCACAGGGCGAGGTCGGGGTGCAGCGCCCGGGCCAGCTCGGCCACGGCGGCGGGGGTGCGCGGGCCGAAGCCCAGCAGCGCCAGCGCGTCCATGCTCACGACGCGGCCGGCGCGGCCGGCCGGCGTGTCGGTCAGCCCGGCCAGCGCCAGCGCAGCCTCCGCGCCGCCTGCGCTTTCGGTCGCATGGTCCGGCATCAGCACCACCTCAGGGGCGAGTCCGATGGCGGCCCCGGCCGACAGGGGCTTGTAGCCGTCGAAGGCGCTGACCGCGTTGCGCCCGGCGGCGAGGCGGATCATCGCGTCCGCGGCGGTGCCGGTTCCCGAGGCGACGGGCGCGCCGCGTCCCACCGACATAAAGGAGACCGTCGAGAACCTGGGGGTGGTGGCTGTATAGCGGCTACGGGAATGGGTGA
>NZ_DAIQNN010000149.1:0-5061 GCF_036788415.1 Rubrimonas sp.
ATATGGTTCACCAAAGGGTTCGTGAAGCGCTCTATAGCCATACGATAATGCCCCCTTCGCGTCGAACTGACTTGGAGACGCGCGCGAGACCGGCGTTCCGCGTCAGCCCCAAATCCGCTGCGCACCAATGCCGTCGAAGGCGGTGTCAGGCGAGACGATCGCTAACCCCTCGGCCTGGGCAACCGCTGCGATCATCCGATCGAACGGGTCGCGATGGTCCCAATCCATCCCGGCGGCCGAGAGCGCCGCGGCGGGCGACAGCGGGATTAGGTCGAAGCCGTCGGTGCGCGCCTGCTCCACGAGGCCAGCGGCGAAGGGCGCCATCGCCGGCCACTTCCCCAGGCGCACCTTTTGGCCGCTCTCGTAGAAAGAGATGACGCTGAGCGCGACCCGGTCTGCGCCCGCGAGCCGGGCGCGGACGCCCGCCGGGAGCCGGGGGTCGTCGGTCAGCGCCATCGCGAAGGGCCCGGTGTCCAGCAACAGCGCCGTCATAGGGCGTCCCAGTCGCCCAGCTCCGCCGCGTCCATCGGGGCAAAGGCGTCTTCAGGCGGCGGGGTCACCCTGCCCTTCAGCCCGCCGATCCGCAGCCGCGTCTTGCGCGCGGGAACAAGCTCAGCCGCCGGCGCGCCATGGCGCGTGATCACCACCCGCTCGCCGCGCTCCACCGCGTCGATCAGCTTCGACAATTGGGTCTTGGCGGCATGGACAGGAACCTGCATGGCGGTCTCCGAAGACTATAGCCAGACCATAGCCATATTCCCAATTGGGGCAAGCGCCGCGCCCGCTGCGCCGGCGCATACCTTGAGCACATCAGATTGTTGCGCTCCGACTGCGATCCAGTCGTCGTCGTTAGTATGCTTTTGGGCTTGCGAGGCCCCTGCCCTGCTCGCCGCTGGCACTGCTTATGGTCGGCGCGCGGGTCAACACGGCGATGACGACCGCGGACTCGGCACGGCCGTTCGGTGAGGCGTGTTGGCCGCGCCGGGGCTTCGACGACGACAACGTGCGCACCGGCGCGCCGTGGCGGAAGTCGCGCAAGGCGATCGAGAACTTGGCTGCGAACGGAGCCGAGATGGCGCGCCGTGGTTGCGCCTATCCATGGTCAGCCACCGGTCGGCCGTTCGCGCCAAGGCCTCTGCAGCGAACTGACGCTGGCATGTGGTCACATCCGCAACGCGACATCGTCAGGGGCGACGATGCGGATAGTTCGCAGAGTAGGATCCGCCTCCGCCAGGGCGCGCGCGATGGCGTCGCCATAGGTGCGCTCGACTTGCGTGGCATGGAATGCCGACGGGGCCTGGAGCACAAGCCGATCGCCGCTCCGGCCGGCGCGGCTCAGCGGCGCGATCCAGCGTCGGTGCGCCGCCTCCCCGATGCGCTTCAGCGAGCGACGCGCTATGGACCACTCGGAACCGTCATTTTGCGAAGTGTCGTCCTCCGCTGGCGCGGCGGCAAGCCCGGCAGCAGGGAACTGGATCACCATCGACCCCGCATCGGCGTGAGGCACATGACCTTGTGAGGCCATGCGCGCCGCGAAGTCGGGGCCGACGCGCGACCAGTCGCAGGCTGCGCGCGCGACGTCGAAATTGACGGAATAGGCCGCAACCCGCCCGCGCGCTCCGGGTCGCCGCAGCACGATCAGGCCGCGGGCGCGCAGGCGCGCCATTTCACGCTTGACGGTGCGCTCGTCCACAGCCCATAGCCGTGCGATTTCACGCTGACCGACCGTCAACTCGCCGGCACGCCAGTCATAGCGCGCGGTCACCAGTGTAATGAGACGCAACATCGACCGGATCGTAGTCGCCGAGCCGTTGCTCAGCCCTGCTATGCCGAGCAGCGTCAGTAGATCATACTTTACGGCAGCGGCGCCCGCGCCGCTGGGATGAAGTGCCGCCATTTGTACGCGCCTGTGCGTTGATCCGGTCCCAGCAAGAAACCGGAGATGATAGACTGCCCGTGTTCGAGGTGTTTCGGTGTTCCCGCCAGCGATCAAGCGCTAATCCCTCGATTCATGGCATTAGCGTTGATCACTGGGCCTGTGTCAACGGGATTCCAGTCTCGGGGAAGCTCATGGCGTCCACTTGAATCCATATTTGAGCCTTTCTGATTAGGAGACTTGGTATTGGGGGACAGCCACAGCGCCCCCCTATCGAGCTGGTCTTGACCCCCTATCAGTAGCGTCGGCGGCAGCGGTGTCCCCCATTGCTCGGTGGAGCCGCCATGGTGCGCCCGCGGGAGATCGAATCGGCGTCCGCACGACGACGCCTCCTCGACCGCGCAAAGCGGCTGAGGGCGGGTACGCGTGAGAAATCGCGTTTTGCAGTTTTGGCAAAATAGGCGTATTCAACGCGTCGGGGAGAATTTGCGTTTGAGGGGCTGATGTTCACGCATGGCGACCTGGCGGCGATGCAGGCGGCGTCGTTGCGCATGCAGGGGTGGATCAGGCGGCAGACATTCTCGCCCGAGAACACCAAGACGCTGCGTCGGTTCTCGAGCTGGGAGGTCGCGGAGCTCGTGTTCCGCGTGAATCAGTCGACCTTGCGCGGCAAGCTCGCCGCCGACCCAACGCTGCCAAGCGGTGAGATTGAGGAGGATGGACGCCAGCGCTGGTTCAGCCTCGACGAGATCAACGAACTGAGGCGGCGACTGCGCTTCAGCCGCCGTTCGCTGATGCCGCCGCGCCCGGCTGGGAAACGCGCCGTGCGGGCGGCCATCGCGAACTTCAAGGGAGGGGCGGGCAAGTCCACGGTGGCGTTGCACTTCGCCCATGCCGCGGCGCTCGACGGATACCGCGTTCTGGCCGTTGATTTCGATCCTCAGGCGACGCTGTCGCATTCGATGGGCCTGACCGACGTGGCGGAGGAGCGGACGGTGTGGGGTGTCATGGCGCGGGATCTCGTGCGGGAGACGGAGCGGATGAACGCCGGCGCCGCTGGCGCAGAGTCTGGCGTCGCCGCGCCGGCGCGCCGCCTCCCCGCTTCCGTTCGCGACCTCGGGATCGCCGAACTGCGCGCGTCGGAGTTCATCCGTCCGACCGCCTGGAGCACCATCGACATCATTCCCAGCTGCGCCAACGCGGCCTTCGTGGAGTTCGCCTCGGCCCAGTATCGCCATTTGAATCCTGACTGGACGTTCTTCGCCGCCGTGTCGCGATATCTGGATGCGCTGCCGGCCGACGCCTACGACCTGATCATCTTCGATTGCCCGCCCGCTATCGGCTACCAGTCGATGAACGCGGTGTTCGCCGCGGACGTTCTCTATATCCCGTCTGGTCCGGGCTACTGGGAGTACGACAGCACCACTAGCTTCATCGGCCAGCTTGCCGAGGCGCTGGAGGATCTCGCCGCCGGTTTTGAGGGAACCTTCCCCGTGGGGAATACGTCGCTTCCCAAGGCTTTTCACGACGTGCGGTTTCTGTTGACCCGCTACGAACCCGGCAACGAGTTGCATCGCGCGATGCTGGTGGCGTTCCGGAAGGTCTTTGGTGATCGCGTCACCGAGCGGCCGATCGAGCTGACGCGCGCCGTCGAACAGTCGGGTCGATTTCTGTCCTCGATCTACGAGGTGGATTACCGTGAGATGACCCGGGAGACTTGGAAGCGTGCGCGCCGGTCCTTCGACGGCGCTTACGAGGAGTTCAGGGACTGCCTGGTCGCGGCCTGGGCGACTGTCGATGGCGGGGAGGATGCGCGATGACGCGAAAGCGGCGCATGTTCGACATCGATGTGCCCGAGGAGGAGGTGACGCCGGCGTCATCCCCGACCGACGCGGCCGACAGGCGCGGGCCGATGGCGGCTGCTGTGCGCGAGAACGCGGAGTCGTTGCGGGAGCGGCGGTCTGTGGAGGAGCGTATCCGCGCCGAAAACGACGCGCTGGCGCACGAACATGTCCGGCTCAAGCGCGCGGGGCTGATCCTCGACATGGTGCCCACGCATCTGGTGGACGCGGAGAAGCTGACGCGCGACCGCGCGCCTGGACGGGACGATGCGCTGGAGGAACTCAAAGCGTCGATCATGGCGATCGGGTTGTCCAATCCGATTCGTGTGGAGCGGAAGGCCAACGGGCGGTTCGAGCTGATCCAGGGCTGGCGACGGCTGCGCGCCTTCATCGAGCTGGAGGGGCTGCACCGCGACGGTCGCTTCACGCACATCCCTGCCGGGTATGTTGCTGGCGGCGACGATCTGGCGCTCAGCTACCGGCGGATGGTGGACGAGAATCTGATCCGCAAAGACATCTCGTTCGCGGAGATGGCCATGCTGGCGCGGGCTTACGTGGCCGACCCTGACACTGGCTGCGACGACATCGACAAGGCGGTGGCGACGCTCTTCCAGTCGGCTGGCTATCAGAAGCGTTCCTACATCCGCGCGTTCGCGGAGCTGCTGTCGGCGGTCGGAGAGGGGCTGGCGCACCCGCAGGCGCTGGGGCGCAACCTAGGCCTCGACGTTCGCCGCCGGTTGGATGGCGACAGGGACGCGGCGGCGCGTCTGACGGCGCGTCTTGCGGCAGCCCCAAACCGGACGGTGGAGGAGGAGGCGGCGATCCTGCGCGACTTTGTCGCCGAGACCGCCAGGACGGCGCCGCGCGCGTCGCCGTCGGCGCGACCCGCGGCGCGGGCGAAGACAACGTTGCGCATCGGCTCCGCGCTCGGCGAAGTTCGCTGCCTTGCGGCGAACGGTCGTCTCGAACTACGTGCTGCCGCCGATTTCGCCGCAGTCGAGCCACGCCGGCTTGAGAGCGCCGTGGCGGCGTTCATCGCTGCGATGACCTGCGACCGCGAGGGTGGATGACCTGCGCCTTCCCCGTGGGGAAGGCGCAGGTCCGGTCGCCAGATCACACGCCGCGTCCCGATCGCAACGGCATGCGCGTCTACAAGGCTGACGCCGACGTCCTTCACGGGGGACGCGCCGATAGAAAGAGCGGCGGCGGGCAGCACTGTGGAGGAAGCCGCAACCCACCGGCTGGCGCGCCGCTTCACTCTGCCCCCAGGTCGGCCGCGGGGTTCCGGTCCAGTTCGGCCTCCTGGTAGTAGGCCGCGGCCTGCTCGCGGGAGCGGTGCAGGGT
>NZ_DAIQNN010000150.1:0-5006 GCF_036788415.1 Rubrimonas sp.
CTATATTGCGGAGTATGACAGGGTGAAAGGCGAACGGCGTCCGAGCCTGAGAAATCTGCTACAGCCTTGGCGACGGCTGGCCGAATAACTTCACTGTACTGCATTTCTCTTTCATCAAAAAGGCCCGTCAGGTGTTTTGCGGTCCCACCGCCCCGGTCCGCCCGCAGTTCGAACGCTTGCCCAGTAGGGCGCGCAGGCACCGGAGGCGGTACCGAACGCCTCCCCATCAAGCGCCGATCACCGCATCCTGACATCCCATGCAATTCGAAGCACGCTGGGCCACGGACAAAAACCTGATCCTCCGCGCCCGCTACGGCGTGGGCTTCGAGGATGTCCTGGCCGCCATCGCCAAAGGCCGCCTGCTCGAAGAGGCGCCCCATCCGAACCCGGCGCGCTATCCCGGCCAGCGCGTCCTCGTCGTCGCCATCCGCGACTATGCGTGGGTCGTGCCCTATGTTCCGGAGGGAGAGCGGCCTTTCCTGAAAACGCTCTACCCGAGCCGCAAGCACCACCGCCTGCTAAGGGAGCACAAGGCATGAAGGATGATCCCGCCGACATAGGCCTGCCGCCGCTGCTGACCCGCGCCGACTTCGACAGCGACGACGAGTACCAGCAATACCTCGACATCGAGGCGGGCGACCTCGCGCCCGACGACAAGACCCCCGAGATGCTGGCCCTGTGGCGACGCATTGGCGCAGCGGCCCGCAACACAAGCCTCGCAGCCCTCCTTCCCGAGGCCGACCTGCGTGCGCTGGAAGCCCGCGCGCGCCGCGAGGGGGTGGCGGCGGACGCGCTCGCCGCGCGGGTGCTGCATGAATGGCTGGAATCGCGCTGACTGCGCCATCGCCCGACGATGCCCCCGCCCCGCGCCTGCCGCTCCGCAAGCGCGACCTCGCCCTTCGGGCGCAGGCGCGCGCGCCGGCCGGGCGGCGGGCGGCGGCGGCCGGCCGGGAGGACTTGGAAAGGGAGGTCGACGGCCTCGGCCGGTCGCGGCGCGTCGAGGCCCGAAGCCGCCTGACGGTCCTGCCGCTCCACCTGCCGGAATGGGGCCCGGGAGGACCGGTTCTGCGAGGTCGCCGAGGCGCACCACCGCGCGTTCGCCCGCGTCAGGAACAACAATTTCGGCTTGGCAAGCCCCGATCTGCCGGAGGGCGAGCCGAGTCTCCACTGCCCCGCCTCCATCGTCCGGCCCGATGAAGGGCGCGCGGACCCGCTCAACCCGATCGTCGAGGCGAAGGGCTGTCGCGGCGAGGACGCGAGGCCAGGGGGCAGGCCGCCGCGCAGTTCCGGGTCCCCGGCGTCAACGCCGGCGGGCGGTTCGGACGACGGGCCTTCGTCGAGCTGACGGAGCCTTTCGCCATGCGGGACGAATTCGACGGGATCGTCACCGGGCTGCTTCCGCCCGTGCCGGCCCGATGCCATGCAAGGAACACCCTTACCGGTCCGGGAGACGCGCGCGATGATCCGCGGCAGGCTGACCGCGAAGGCGCAGACCACTGTGCCGCTGGCCGTGCGCCGCGTGCTGAACCTCTCGCCCGGCGACGAGATCGTGTGGACGGTCGAAGCCGACGGCCGCGTCACCGTCGCGCGCGCCGAGGCGCCGGCCGACGACCCCTTCGCGGCGTTCTCCGAATGGGCCGGCGAGGCCGATGCGAGGGCCTATGCCGAGCTTTGAGCCGGGGAGGTCATGCCCGGGGGACGTCGTGCCAGGAGGCGTCGTGCCCGGAGACGTCGTGAAGGTGCCCTTCCCCTGCACCGACGCCCGCACCACCGCCCGCCGCCCCGCGCCGGGTCGGACAGGGTCTCGACACGCGGTCGCGGCCGGCGGCGGATGAGCGGCCGGGGTCGGGTCGCGGTCCCTTTCCGATTGTCGGGAGTCCGGCGCGCCGTGGAGGAGAACGGAGGGGCCGGGCCGAGCATCCCGAATTTCTCGAGGCGACCCGCAATTCGGGATGGTGTTCGCGCCGAACTGGCGCGTCCCGAGCGGCGCCGGAATTTGATCAGCCGACCACGTTATGGGACGGACCGTAGGGATAGCCCGTGATGTTCTCTGCCCCGGTTTCGCCGATGACGAGGATGTCATGCTCGCGGTAGCCACCGGAGCCCGGGAGACCTTCCGGGATCGTGAGCATCGGCTCCATGGACACCACCATGCCGGGCTCGAGGACCGTGTCGATGTCCTCTCGCAGCTCGAGCCCGGCCTCGCGGCCGTAGTAGTGAGAAAGGACGCCGAAGCTGTGGCCATAGCCGAAGGTTCGATACCGGAGCAGGTCGCGCTCGGCGAGGAAGGCGTTGATCCGCGCCGTGATCTCGGAGCACACCGCGCCGGGTCGGATGAGCGAGATCCCCAGCTCGTGCGCAGCCACGTTGGCATCCCAGATCCGGAGGCTCTCCGCGTCGACCTCGCCAACGAACAGGGTCCGCTCCAACGCCGTGTAGTAGCCGGAGATCATCGGGAACACGTTGAGGCTGAGGATGTCGCCGCGCTGCAGCGTCCTCGCCGTGACCGGATTGTGCGCACCGTCCGTGTTCAGGCCCGATTGGAACCAGACCCAGGTATCGCGGTATTCGGCGTCCGGGAAGCGGCGCGCGATCTCATGCTCCATGGCGTCGCGGCCGGCCATCGCGACGTCGATCTCCCGCGCGCTGACGCGGATGGCGTCGCGGATCGCGTAGCCGCCGACATCGGCGACCGCCGCCCCGGCGCGGATGAGCGCGATCTCGGCCGGCGACTTCACCATGCGCCGGCGCATCGTTGCGGGCGCAATGTCGACACGCCTTGCCGGCGCGAGGAACGCGTCGAGCTTCTGCGCCTGCGCGAGGGTCAGGTGATCGTCCTCGCAGCCTACCGCCCGGCCGACGCCGACGACCGAGGCGACGGCGCGCCAGAAGTTGTCGCGTTTCCAGTCGGTGTAGGTCAGGCTGTCGCCATGGCAGCGCCGCCACGGCTGGCCGGCATCGATGCCGGCGCTGACAGCCACCGAATCGGTCCGCGTGACGACCAGCCCGTAGGGCCGTCCGAAGGAGCAATAGAGGAAGCCCGAGAAGTAGGCGACGTTGTGCATGGAGGTGAGGACGCAGGCATCGAGCCCCTTCCCGTCCATGATCGCGCGAAGGCCGGCGAGGCGTGCCTCGTATTCGTCGGCTGCGAAAGGCAGCGGAGCCTTCTCGCCATTGCGGACAGGGTGGAAGTCGGGACGGTCTTCCATCATGGCTGCGCTCATCCCGTGCTTCGATGAAGGTCCCTCCCACCTCGTTATCCGGACGGTGGACGAAGGAAAAGTGCGGCGCCGCCTCGGTGGCGCAGAAACCGCATCGGCCGCGAGCGGCCTCCGGTTTCGGGCCGGAAGGTTCGGCGCTGTCGGCGCCGAAGCCCGGCAGGTTCCGGGCACTGCGGTCGGACCGCAAGCCCCGACTGCGCCCGCAGACACCATGCGGCGCCCCGCTGCCGCGCCGGTGCCGGGCCGGGGTTCGCTCGGCGACGCGGCGTTCCAGAGAAGCTCCGCGTCTGCGTCCTGCGTCAGCGCCGACAATTGCGACCGGAACGCGATCCTGTGCCGGCTGGCCGCTCCTGATGCGGGACGGCGAGGGCGGTCTGCCCGACCGGCGGCTTGCGGGAGGAGGCCCCGGGGCGACGGTCGCATGGGCGGGGCCTGTCCCGGCGATCCGGCTGCCGTCCGGGGACAGGATCCGCGGACCCCGGCCCTCCGCGTCCGGCTGCCCGGATCGGGGAGACGCCAAAGAGACTGCCGCCTGGCGGTCGGCGAGACCCTGCCCATCGCGGCCGCTGGACGCCAGCGCTTGCGGTCCCCGAGTGCCAGGCCAGTGCGCACGCGCCCCGCGATGCCGCGCCTCGATGACCGACTGACTGGCTGGCAACATGAGCATTAACCAGCGGACCCATCCGCGATATGGTCACATGATGCAGTTGGACGCGCCCGCCTCACGGTACGAACTCACGGCAGCGCTCGGGACGCTGGCCCGGGCGGGATGGTTCTCGGACCGCTCCGAACGGACGCGCGCGCTGATCGGAACCGAGGCGCGCCTGCGCCGCTTCCGGCCCGGGGAGGCGCTGTATCATGTGGGCGACGCGCCGAACGGCCTCTACGGGCTGGTCGAGGGCGCGCTGCGCATCTCCGTCCCGCGCGACGACGGCGAGGACTACGTGATCCACCGCGCCGATCCCGGCTTCTGGATCGGCGACGCCGCGCAATTTTCGGATGACGCCCGGCTCGTCACGCTGATCGCGGTCGCGCACACCACCGTCGTGCATATCCCGGCGGAGGCGCTGGAGCGGCTGGTGGACGCCGAGCCGCGGCTCTACCGCGACTTCTACGCCCTGACGCACTGGAACTTGCGCACCGCGCTGCGGCTGTTCGTCAACACGCTGGTCCCGGAATCGGATCTTCGGGTGGCGCTGCGGCTGCTTCACCAGGACGAGCTGGCGGGACAGACGGAGCGCGGGGTCGCGCTGGCGCAGGCGGAGTTCGCCGATCTCGTGGGGCTGTCGCTGCCGACGCTGCAGCGCGCGCTGAGACGGCTGGCCGAGGCGGGGCTCGTGGAGCTCGGCTATGGCCGCATCCGCATCCTCGACCGCGCGGGGCTGCTGCGCCGCTGCCTGCGCTGAGCCGCGACGCCGACGCGCGCCGCGGGCCGCCGAACCCTGTCGTTTGATGGGGTGTCGCGCCCGGACTTCTGCATCATCGCGACGCCGGGGTCAGCGCGCTCGCAGGATGCGCGGAACCGCAGCGCTCCGGCACAAGGGGGGGGTGAAAGCACATGACCACCATCGCCATCCGGCTGGCCCGCGCGGCGCTCGCCGCCGCGACGCTGCTGGCGGCGGCCACGGCCGCCGCGGCCCAGGACCAGAAACCCAACATCCTCGTGCTGTGGGGCGACGACATAGGCCAGAGCAACATCAGCGCCTACACGATGGGACTGGTGGGCTACCGCACGCCCAACATCGACCGCATCGCCCGCGAGGGCATGATCTTCACCGACTACTA
>NZ_DAIQNN010000151.1:0-5000 GCF_036788415.1 Rubrimonas sp.
TTCGCGGTGAAGATGCCGATGTGGCCGGTGCACACCTGGCTGCCGGACGCGCATGTGCAGGCGCCGACCGCGGGTTCGGTGGTGCTGGCGGCGATCCTGCTGAAGATGGGCGGCTATGGCTTCCTGCGCTTCTCGCTGCCGATGTTCCCGGTCGCCTCCGAACTGATGGCGAATTTCGTCTTCGTGCTGTCCTGCGTCGCCATCGTCTACACCTCGCTGGTGGCGATGATGCAGGAGGACATCAAGAAGCTGATCGCCTATTCCTCGGTCGCGCATATGGGCTTCGTGACGCTCGGCGTGTTCGCGGCGAACCGGCAGGGGGTGGACGGGGCGATCTTCCAGATGATCAGCCACGGCTTCATCTCCGGCGCGCTCTTCTTGTGCGTCGGCGTGATCTACGACCGGATGCACACGCGCGAGATCAGGGCTTATGGCGGGCTGGTCGAGCGGATGCCGCTCTATGCGACCGTGTTCATGCTGTTCACGATGGGCAACGTCGCCCTGCCCGGCACTTCGGGCTTCGTGGGCGAGTTCATGGCGCTGGCCGGCGCTTTCCAGGCGAACACCTGGGCGGCTTTCTTCGCGACGACAGGCGTGATCCTGTCGGCGGGCTATGCGCTGTGGCTCTACAAGCGGGTGATCTTCGGCAAGCTGGTGCGGGTCGAGCTGCGCGAGATCGCCGACCTCAACCGCCGCGAGATCGCGGTGTTCGCGCCGCTCGCGGCCGGCACGCTGATCCTCGGGGTCTGGCCGAGCCTCGCCACCGACATCTTCGGGCCGGCGGTCGCCGCGCTGGTCGAGGGCGTTGAATCCGACGTCGCCGCATGGGCCGCCGAGCAGGCGACCCGGCTGGCGCAGAACTGACCGCCGGGGGGAAAGACATGGGTCCGGGAGATCTCGGCGTCGTCAGTTCGGAGCTGACGCTCGCCATCGCCTGCATGGCGTTTCTGATGATCGGCGTGTTCCGCGGCGACGCGCGCTCGGCGGGGCCGCTGACGCTGGCGATGGCGGCGCTGCTGGCCGCGCTCGGTGCGGTCGTCGCGACCGAAGGCGCCGAGCGGGTCACGGCCTTCGGCGGCGCCTTCGTGCATGACGGCTACGCCCGCTTCGTCAAGGCGCTGATCCTGTTCGCCTCGGCGGCGACGCTTGCGCTGTCGAAGGACTACATGGAGCGGCGCGGCCTGCTGAAGCCGGAATTTCCGGTGCTGATCGGCTTCGCGACGCTCGGCATGATGATGATGGTCTCGGCGGGCGACCTGATGGCGCTCTATATGGGGCTCGAGCTGCAATCGCTGTCGCTCTACGTCATCGCCGCCTTCCGCCGCGACAGCGTGAAATCGACCGAGGCGGGGCTCAAATATTTCGTGCTCGGGGCGCTCTCCTCGGGCCTGCTGCTCTACGGCGCCTCGCTGATCTACGGTTTCGCGGGCGCGACGGGCTTCGAGGCGATCCGCAAGGTCGTGGCCGTCGAGGGGCTTTCCTACGGGCTGCTCGCAGGCGTGGCCTTCATGGCGGCGGGGCTCGCCTTCAAGGTGTCGGCGGCGCCCTTCCACATGTGGACGCCGGACGTCTACGAGGGCTCGCCGACGCCCGTGACGGCCTTCTTCTCCACCGCGCCGAAAGTGGCGGCGGCGGCGCTGTTCGCCCGGGTGATGTTCGACGCCTTCGGCGACGCGGTGTCGGAATGGCGCCAGATCATCGTCTTCATCTCGCTGATGTCGATGTTCTGGGGGGCGGTCGCCGCCATCGGCCAGACCAACCTCAAGCGCCTGATGGCCTATTCCTCGATCGGACATATGGGCTACGCGCTGCTCGGGCTGGCCGCGGGCACCGAGCAGGGGGTCGGCGCGCTTCTGATCTACATGGCGATCTATGTGGTGATGAACATCGGCGTCTTCGCCTACATCCTGAGCATGGAGCGCGACGGCCGCCCCGTGGTGGACATCTCCGACCTCGCGGGCCTGTCGGCGCAGCAACCCGCGCGGGCGATGGCGGTGGCGGCGCTGATGTTCAGCCTCGCCGGCATCCCGCCGCTGGTCGGCTTCTTCGCCAAGTACTTCGTCTTCGTGGCGGCGGTGGAGGCGGGGCTCGCGCCGGTGGCCATCGCGGGCGCGATCGCCAGCGTGATCGGCTGTTTCTATTATCTGCGCATCGTCAAGATCATGTATGTCGATCCGGCGGGCGAGCCGCTCGACCGCGGCATGGCTCCGCTCAACGGGCTGGCGCTGACGGCGGCGTCGGTCGCGATGGCCTTCGGCTGGCTGCCCTTCATCGGCGGCTTCGGTGTGATCGAGCTCGGCGCGGACGCCGCCGGGGCGCTGTTCCGCTGACCGGCGCGCGCTTGCCCGAGGGGGTGGGGCTGGTCCGCCTCGACAGCGTGGACAGCACCAATGAGGAGGCGCGCCGGCGCGCCGAAGCGGGCGCCGCAGCACCACTCTGGATCGTCGCGCGACGACAGGAGGCGGCGCGCGGGCGTCGGGGGCGGGCATGGGCGGCCCCGGAGGGCAACCTGTCCGCGACCTGCCTGATGCGCCCCGACGCGCCGCCCGCGCAGGTCGCGCTGCTGAGCTTCGCCGCCTGCCTCGCCGTGGCCGAGACGTTCGCAGCCCTCGCGCCAAAGGCCCAGATCGCGCTCAAATGGCCCAATGACGCGCTTCTGAACGGGCGCAAGGCGGCGGGGGTGCTGCTCGAGACATCAGGCGCCGGCGGGCGGGTGGACTGGCTGGCGGTCGGCGTCGGCCTGAACCTCGCTCATCATCCCGAGGCCGAGCCGGGCGCATGGCCGACGACTTCCGTCGCGGCGGAGACGGGGGCCGCACCCTCGCCCGAGGACGCGCTGACGCTGCTGGCGGCGGGATTCGACCGCTGGGCGCGCCTTCTGGCGGCGGAGGGCTTCGCGCCCTTGCGGGCGGCATGGCTTGCGCGGGCGGCGCGGCTGGGCGAGAAGGTCGTCGCGCGCCTGCCGCGCGAGGAGGTCGAGGGCGTCTTCGCCGATCTCGACGCCGACGGCGCGCTCGTGCTGACGCGCCCCGAGGGCGCCCGGCGCATCGCCGCCGCCGACCTCTACTTCCCGTGAAGGACCCAGCGATGCTGCTCGCCATCGACGTCGGCAACACCAACACGGTCTTCGCGCTGCATGACGGGCGCGCCTTCGTCGGGGAATGGCGCATCGAGACCAACGGGGCGCGCACGGCGGACGAGTATTTCGTCTGGCTGCGCCAGTTGATGGACTTCCAGAACATCGGCGTCGCCGCGATCAAGAGCGCGATCTGCGGCTCGGTCGCGCCGAGCACGGTGTTCAACCTCAAGAAACTCTGCGAGCAGTATTTCCACTGCACGCCGCTGTTCGTCGGAAGCCCCGACACCCGCCTGCCGGTAGAGGTGCGGGTGGACGCGCCGCAGGAAGTGGGCGCGGACCGCATCGTCAACACGGTCGCCGCCTTCAACAGCTACGGGCCGGATCTGATCGTCATCGACTTCGGCACGGCGACGACCTTCGACGTGGTCAATGGCGACGGCGCCTATATCGGCGGCGTGATCGCGCCCGGGGTGAACCTGTCGCTGGCCGCGCTGCACCAGGCCGCCGCCCGCCTGCCCAGCATCGACGTGGCGCGCCCCGAGCGGGTGATCGGGCGCACCACGCTGGAGTGCATGCGCTCGGGCGCCTATTGGGGCTATATTTCGCTGATCGAGGGCGTCTGCGCCCGCATCGCCGCCGAACATGGCAGACCGATGAAGGTGATCGCGACCGGGGGGCTGTCGGCGCTGTTCGCCAAGAACACCGCGACGATCGAGATCGTCGACCCCGACCTGACGATGCGCGGGTTGGTGGAGATCTACAAACACAACGTCAGCCCGCACTGGGCGGCATGATGGGAAGAACTTGATGGCCGACACGGCGACGCTGGTCTACGCGCCCCTCGGGGGCGCGGGCGAGATCGGCATGAACATGTATCTCTACGGCTATGGCCCGGCGAAGTCGCGGCAATGGGTGATGGTGGATTGCGGCATCGGTTTCGGCGACATGGAGACGAGCCCCGGGATCGAGTTGATGGTCCCCGACATCTCCTATGCGGAATCGCTCGGCGACAGCCTGCTCGGCATCATCGTCACCCACGCCCATGAGGACCATGTCGGCGCGGTGGGCCGGCTGTGGAACCGGCTGCGCGCACCCGTCTACGCCACCCGCTTCACCGCCGAGATCGCCCGGCGCAAGCTGGCGGACGAGGGCCGCTCGCCCAAGGCGGTGAAGGAATGCGGCTTCGGCGACCGCGTCGAGATCGGGCCGTTCTCGGTCGAGTTCATCCCCGTGACCCATTCGGTGCCCGAGCCCGCGGCGGTCGTGCTGCGCACGCCCAAGGGGATCGTCCTGCACACCGGCGACTTCAAGCTCGACCCCGACCCGCTGGCCGGCGCCGCCGCGAGCCTCGCCCCCTTCGAGGCGCTGGGCCGCGAGGGCGTGCTGGCGATGACCATCGACAGCACCAACGTCTTCGCCGAAGGCTCGGCGGGATCGGAGGGCGCGCTTCAGCCGCATGTCGAGCGGGTGCTCGCGGAGTGCGAGGGGGCGGTCGCCGCGACCAGCTTCGCCTCCAACGTGGTGCGCCTGCGGACGCTGGCGCGGGCGGCCATCGCCTGCGAGCGCTCGGTCGTGGTCGCCGGGCGCGCGATGAAGCGGATGATCGACGCGGCGCAGGTCAGCGGCGTCATCACCGACTTCCCGCCCACCATCTCCGAAGATCAGGCCGGCGACATCCCAGACCGCAACCTGTTCTACCTGATCACCGGCAGCCAGGGCGAGCACCGGGCGGCGCTGGCCCGCATCGCCGCCGGGACGCACCCCTTCGTGACGCTCGGCGAGGGCGATCTGGTGCTGTTCTCCTCGCGCACCATCCCCGGCAACGAGGCCGAGATCTACCGCCTCTACAACCGTCTGAGCGAAAAGGGCGTGCGCGTGGTGGACGCCGACATGGCGCAGATCCACGTCTCCGGCCACGCCT